>JBIIHZ010000085.1:0-7288 GCA_044235265.1 Candidatus Sericytochromatia bacterium | reverse complement strand
GCCTTCGTCTTGCCTGGCGGGACGTGCCAGAGGCCACCCGCCCCACCCGGGACATCGTCCAGGGCCGCGACCACCTCGGGCCCCACCTCGAAGCAGCAGGGACCGATACCTGGCCCCAGGACGGCCACCAGGTCACGAGGGTCGCTCCCGACCTCGCTGACGAGGGTCTGGACCGTCCGTGCGGCGATGCCCGCCACGGCCCCTCTCCAGCCTGCGTGAACGGCTGCCACCGCGCCCGATCGTCTGTCTTCCAGCAAGATGGGGATGCAATCCGCGACCAGGACGCCCACCGCCACGCCCGGGGTACGCGTCCAGAGGCCATCTGCCCGCTCGAGCGCAGGGCCCGCTTCCGTCACCTCGGCCACGTCGACCCCGTGGACCTGGTTCACCAGCACGGGGGGCGCGACGAGGCCGAGCGCGGACGCCGCGAGCCGCCGGTTCTCGAGGACCCGGGCACGATCGTCACCCGTGGACAGACCCAGGTTCAGGCTGTCCATCGGGGACGCGCTCACGCCGCCTAGCCGCGTGGAAAAGCCGTGACACGCCTGCAAGCGGGGGGACACGAGCCAGCTGGCGCCGAGGCGTTCGAGCGTCATGGCTTCAGAGTGGCCGATGCAGGACCAGGATGCTGCGCTTCTCCAGGAAGCCTGCTCGCTCGCTCATGGCCCGCGCAGGGCCGTCCTCGCCATCGACGACCAGTTCGAGTTCCCCCAGCTCTTCGTGGCGGGCGAACTCCGCGGCCTTCTGGAGAATGGCCCGGCCCAGGCCGCGACTCCGGTGGGCGGGAAGGACTCCGAACTCGAACAGGCGAGCCGGAGTGGCGCCCGCATCCGGAGCCTCCGACGGGCGGTCGATCAGCACCGTCGCCACGGCCACATCCGAGCCATCGGGTCCCTGGATGAAGAAGCAGCCTTTCGGATTGAAGTCCGGCCGCTGCTTCCAGCGCTCGAGTTCATCCGCCGTGACGGGCGCGAAGTCCCAGTGTTCCGCGAACGAGGTGTTCAGCAAGTGCAGGAACTCGGCCTCGTCGATCCCTTGTCGGAAGGCCCGGAAGCGGTATCCTTCCGGCAACTCCGGGGCGGGCAACAGGGCCAGATCCGGATGACGCAGCTTGAAGAAGGTGCGGACGACGTTGAAACCGTGCTTCAACAGGAACTCGCGGCTCGAGGCGATGCCGTCCGGGATCGCGATGCTCAGGTAGCGCCCGTGCCATTCGCGCGCCTTCTCGACGGCCGCCTGGAGCAACTGGCTCCCGAGTCCCGTGCGCTGCCGTTCCGGTCGGACGTGAAACGCATCGATGTTGATGCGTCCGTGGGTGAGCAGGCCGGGGTCCGTGTAGAGGTGGACGTAGCCTTCCACGCGTCCATCGACCTCGGCCACCAGGATCTCGCTGGTGACCGGGTGGGCGCCGGCCTCCGACGGAGGACGGACCCGGTCGACCGTCATCGAGTAAAAGTCCCGGGAGATGGCGACCGAGGCGTTTCGAATCTCGGCCACTCTGGGCAGATCGGCGAGCTCGAATCGGCGGATCCGGGTACCCGTCGGACTCAGGGAAGGAATCTCCATCGAACCTCCTCTTGCGCTGGCGACCTCTTCGTCGCCTAGCAGGTAGGGACCAGTTGCTCCATCACGTCCGTGCAGCGCGGACAGAGGGTCGGGTGGCGGTCACGCGTGCCGACGTGGGCATCGTGGTTCCAGCACCGCTCGCACTTCGGGGCCTTCGTCGGGCTGACCCGCGCCGTGACAGGTTCTCCCGAGACGAGCTCCACCCGTGCCGAGGCCACCATGAGCACGTCCTTCAGGAGGTCGCCGAGATCCTGGAGCAGCCCGAGGCGATGCACGTCCGTGACCTCCACGACCACATCGGCTTCGGCCCCGCGGCCGATCGCCTTCGACTGCCGGGCCTGCTCGAGGGCCCGCATGACCTCGTCCCGGATTTCCTGGATCCGGCCCCAACGCTCGGCGAGTCCGGCATCACGCGGGAAGGCCTCGAGCGAGGGCCAGTCCCGCAGGAAGACGCTGGGAGCTGCCCCGCGGATGGCGGGGGGCAGGTGCAGGTGGATGTCCTCGGCCAGATGCGAGAGGACGGGACTGATCAGGACCACCAGCGTATCGAGGATCCGGTGGAGCACGGTCTGCGTGGCACGCCTACGGGGAGAATCCACCCCCTCTGCATACAGCCGATCCTTGACGATATCCAGGTAGAAGCTGGAGAGGTCCACCGTGCAGTAGTTCTGGATGATCTGGTAGAAGCGCGAGAAGGTGTACGTCTCGAACGAGTCCGTCACCTCGGCGACGATCTCACCGAGACGGTTCAGGGCCAGGCGATCGATCTCGTCCATGCCGGACGGGTCGACGGCGTGGAGCGCAGGATCGAAGTCGTGCAGGTTGCCCAGCAGGAAGCGGGCCGTGTTGCGCACCTTGCGGTAGACCTCGGCGAGTTGCTTGAGGATGACCTCCGAGATACGCACATCCGAGGTGTAATCCACGCTGGCCACGTAGAGGCGCAACACGTCGGCACCGTACTGGTCGATGACCTTGAGCGGTTCGATGACGTTGCCCATCGACTTGGACATCTTGCGGCCCTGTCCGTCGAGCACGAACCCGTGCGTCAGGACCGTCCGGTAGGGAGCCACCCCGCGGGTGGCCACGGCCGTCAGCAGCGATGACTGGTACCAGCCCCGGTACTGGTCAGAGCCTTCGAGATAGAGGTCGGCGGGAAACCGCAACTCCGGGCGCTGCTCGCATACGGTGGACCAGGTGGAGCCGCTATCGAACCAGACATCCATGATGTCCGCTTCCTTGCGGAAGTGCGTGCCGCCACAGTGCGCGCAGCGCGTCCCCTCGGGCAGGATCTCGTGAGCCTCCAGGCGCCACCACGCATCGGCCCCTTCGCGCTCGAACAGGGAGGCGACGGCATCGATCGAGGCCGCCGTCAGCAGGGGTTCCTGGTCATGCTCGCAATAGAAGACCGGGATCGGTACCCCCCAGGTCCGCTGGCGGCTGATGCACCAGTCCGTCCGGCCGGCCACCATGTTGGAGATACGCGTTTCCCCCGAGGCGGGCAGCCACCGGACGTTCCGGATCGCCTCCAGGGCCTGCTCACGGAAGCCGTCGATCGAGGCGAACCACTGTTCCGTCGCCCGCAAGATCACGGGCTGCTTGTCGCGCCAGCAGTGTGCGACCGAGTGCAGGATCTGGGCCTCGTGGACGAGGACCCCGTCCGCGCGGAGGCGTTCGATGATGACCGGGTTGGCGTCCCGGTAGGCCTTGCCTTCCAGCCAGTCTGCCACCTCGTCGGTGAAGCGGCCGCGATCGTCGAGGGGGGCCAGGATGTCCAGACCCGCCGCGAGGCCGGCGAGGTAGTCCTCCATGCCGTGCCCGGGCGCCGTGTGAACGAGGCCCGAACCCGCGTCGGTCGTCACGTGCTCGGCCACGATGACCGGCGACGTCCGGTCGGCCCAGACGTGTCGGTAGGTGCTGCCGACGAGGTCGCTGCCCTTGAAGGGGGCCCCGACCGGCTCGAGCGTCGTCCCGAGATCCTGCGCGAGGGCCGAGAGGCGATCCAGGGCCACCAGCAGCAGGCCGTGGCCCGAGACCTCGACGAGGGTGTAATCGATATCAGCGCCCACGGCGATCGCCAGGTTGGCAGGAAGAGTCCAGGGGGTCGTGGTCCAGATGACCAGCGAGACGGCGTGGTTACCTGCTGAGAGGGCTTCCTGCACGGCCGGCACCGTCGATGACACGAGCGGGAAGCGGACCGTGATGGCAGGATCCTTCGCCTCGGCGTACTCGATCTCGGCCTCGGCCAGGGCCGTCTGGTCCAGGGTGCACCAGTAGACGGGTTTTTTGCCCTTGTAGATGTGCCCGCGGGCAGCCATTTCCCCGAAGATCCGGATCTGCTGGGCCTCGAAGGCCGGATCCAGGGTCACGTACGGACGGTCCCAGTCCCCGATCCCACCGAGACGCATGAAATGTTGCTTCTGCATCTCGATGGATCGCACGGCGAACTCGCGGCTCACGCGCCGGACCTCGAGCGGGGACAGGTCCTGGTGGCGCGCCTTGAGCTCCTTGAGGGCCGCGACCTCGGTGGGAAGACCGTGGGTGTCGTAACCGGGGACAAACGGGGCACGATGCCCGGAAAGCATCCGGTACTTGACGACCAGATCTTTCAAGGTCTTGTTGAGCGCGTGACCGATGTGGATCGCGCCGGAACTCGAATACGGCGGGCCGTCATGCAGGATGAACAACGGCGCGTCCTGGCGACGTTCGAGCATGCGCGCGTAAAGTCCCAGCTCGCGCCAGTGGGCCTGGATCTCGGGCTCACGCGTCGCGCTGCCGGCGCGCATCGGAAAGTCGGTCTGGGGCAAGTTGACGGAATCTTTGTATTCCACGGCGTCCCTCGAGGTGATTGGTCGAATCCCATGATACGCCATTCACGGAACCATGCCAAAAGCCGGACTCCCTACGAGGAGTCCGGCTTTTTCACGGGATGCGCGTCAGCGGCTTGTTCGTCGCAGGCTTTGCGCGAACCCGGGACGGTCCAGGTGGCCTCAGCGACGTCCACCCCGCAGGAACTCGGGGATGTCCAGCCCGCCCTCGGTGGGCTGGCCGTTGCTGCTGCTCGGCTGGATGATCGGCTGTCGGAAGGACGACGCCGGACGCAGGGAGCTGCCAGGCCCTGGCAGAATGGTGGGCGTCGCCTGCGGTGCCGGCGCAGCGGGAGCAGGCGCGGTGGCATTGTCGAAGCCCGTGGCGATGACCGTGATGCGGAACTCACCCTGCAGGCGCTCGTCGATGACGGCGCCCGAGATGATATTGGCTTCCGGGTGCACGTACTTCTGGATGAGTTCGGACGCTTCCGTCACCTCGCTCAGCGTGAGGTCGTTGCCACCGCTGACGTACACGATCACGCCCTGCGCGCCCTGGACCGAGGTTTCGAGCAGGGGGCTGCTGATGGCGATGTTGGCGGCCTCGACGGCACGCCCTTCGCCCGTGGCCGAACCGACGCCCATCATCGCCGAACCGGACTTCTCCATGATCGACTTGATGTCGGCGAAGTCCACGTTGATGAGGCCGGGGACCGTGATGATGCTCGAGATGCCCTGGACGCCCTGCCGCAGCACGCCGTCGGCAACCACGAGTGCATCCTGCATGGAAGCCTTCTTGTCGACGACCTGGAGGATCTTGTCGTTGGGGATGATGATCAGGGCGTCGACATTTTCCTTGAGCGCCTTGATGCCTTCATCTGCCTGGGTCTTACGACGCTTGCCTTCGAAACTGAACGGCCGCGTCACGACGCCGACGGTCAGGGCCCCGATCTGGCGAGCGCACTGGGCGACGATGGGAGCTGCACCCGTCCCGGTTCCACCACCCATGCCGGCCGTCACGAACACCATGTCGGCACCGTTGAGGGCGGCCATGATCTCGTCGCGGCTTTCCTCGGCCGCCTTCTGACCGATGGTGGGATTGGCGCCTGCGCCCAGGCCCCGCGTCAGCTTGGAGCCGATCTGCAGACGCCGCTCCGAATGGGCGAGTGCCAGAGCCTGGCTGTCGGTGTTCATGGTCCAGAACTCGACACCGAGGACACCTGCCGCGATCATCCGGTTGACGGCGTTGGACCCGCCTCCGCCGACGCCCACGACCTTGATATCAGCACTCAGACCCGCGGTCTCGGTGATTTCGAACACTGCGTGGTTCCTATCGCCTTCCTAAAATTTCCAGAATCGGCCCAGTATCAGTCGCCTGATCCTTGCGAGGTTCTCGAAGATTCGCACCCCGAAGACGACGATGGCCGCAAGGTACAGATCAATTCCAAGCTGATCGCCCAGATATGTCAAGCCTGCGGCCATCAACGTGTTGGCCGTGAACCCGCTCACGAACGCTGCGAGACCGAACTTTTCCTCGAGTCCGGAGCGCATGCCGCCGAAGCCGGTGTCGAGGGCTGCCAGCAAAGCAACGGCGAAGTATTTCGAGTAGACCTGCGGGATGCTGAGGGGAGCGAGGCTTCCGACGACCATCCCGATCGCGAGGCCCACGAGGGTGACGATGACGCCCATCTGGTCAGACGCTCTCCGTGGCTATGGCGACGGGGCGCGCATACCGGTAGGTCGCGCTTCCCGCATACGCCGGGATCGTGAGCACGGGTTTACGGGTCAAGGCGACCTTGATCCCGTAGAACTCGAGGTATTCGAGGATGCCCCCGCGGAGCTTGAGCGCTCCGGACATCAGTTCAGGATTGCCGATCGCCCGGATCACGAACGGGGGAGAGATGCGCGACTGGTTGATCAGGATGGTCGAGCCCGCACAGGTGATCTCGCTCGTATCCACGAGACGCTGGTCGTTGACCGAAACGACCTCGGCTCCACCAGCCCGCAGTTCGTTGACCAGACGCAACAGGTCATCGTTGTGCACGATGGCGCTGTTGGGGTCTTCGCCTTTCGTGAGGGGCTTGCTGGAATCCTGGATCAGGATCTCCAGGCCCGGACCCAGCACGGGGGTCAGGCCCACCATGATGCCGGCGTCCCGTGCCGGCGCGGCCGCCTTGGCCCGGAGATCCTTCACCTCGCGTTCCAGGCTGGCCTTGGCATCTTCGGCCGCCTTGAGCAGCTGGACCAGGTCCTCGATGCGCCGGCTCGGCATCGTTTTCTGGTAGGACAGCTGGTTCCTGAACTGGGTGGTGATGAGGTACCCGATCAGCATCGAGACCAGAGCGACGGGGAGCTGCCAGTTGCGATTCATCGTTCCCGGGGGGCTGGAATGGGGCGCGGGGTGGCACGTGCGGGTCGGACGCTCGGCGCGTCGGGCAACTGCACGTCGATATATTCTAGCCGTTTTCCGCCCTGCCGTGCCAGGTCCCACACCGTGCGGTAAGCCACCCATTTCGCGGGGATGTCCGAGGGTTGCCCGAGGTGCACCGTGACGCCGTCGAGGTGGATCTTCCAGCTGCCGGTGGCGAGGGCGTCCAGTTCACCCGCGCGCTCCGCTGGCCAGCGTTCCAGGATTTCACGGTAGGCCTGGCGTTCCCGGGTCTGCCAGGATGCCGTGGCCAGCCTGACGGCCATCGGCAACGGAGCGGTGATCCAGGCAGGGTCCATCCGGAAGACCCGCCCCTCGGTATCGAGATACCATCCGGAGAGGGCGCCCGTGGCGCGTGAGCGCGGGTCCCGTTCGGTGATCTTCACCTCGAGCCGGGCCGGGAAGAGCCACCGACGGATCTCGGCATCCTCGACGGCGTCGAGTTCCTGCAGATCGGCCCGCATGCGGGCGACGTCGAGTGCATGCAGGG
>JBIIHZ010000083.1:0-7371 GCA_044235265.1 Candidatus Sericytochromatia bacterium | reverse complement strand
TAAGGGGCTGATCACCAGCGGTCGTCAGCTGTTTGGCAACTGGACGTGGGGTCAGCGCTGGAAAGATGGCTACGAGCCCCTTGCCACGCTGGATCTCGATCGCAACGGAAGCCTGGAAGGTTCCGAGCGCGACAAGCTCGGGATATGGGTCGACGCGAATGGCAATGGTGCGAGCGAACCCGCTGAGGTCCGGACGCTGGCCGAGGCCGGTATCGAGCAGATCCGGGTGAAGGCCGACCGCGATTCCTCCGGAAACGCGATGGCGCAAGCCGGATTCACGCTGCGGCTCCCGGATGGCCAGCGGGTGACACGGTCGACCTGGGACTGGATCTCGCTTGGCCTCGCGAGGGCTCGCGAGGCCACCTATGTCTGGGTGGGCGATGACGAGCAGAATCCGCATGGCGGCGTCCTGCGCCTTCAAGATGACGCGGGCAAGATCACCGGCCTGACCGTTCCCATCCTGGGGTCCATGCCGCCGTCGAAGCGCATGCCAGCCCTGGCCCTCGGTGGCCAGTTCGGCGAGGACGGGGTGGCTCGCTGGTCCTATGCCTATCCGGGAGGTCGAACCTCGAGCGAGGTCAAGATGCTGGACGGGGGGAAGCGCTTGCTCGGCATCACCCGGGTCGTGAATGACGCTGGGGCTTCCAGTTACACGTGGCAGGCGCAGCGGGTGACGGGTGAAGACATCGGACCCGTTCATCCCGAACAGCTCGGTGGGGTCGGATCGTGAACAACCACCGGGGGATCTTCACATGAATCTGCGCCACCTGTCCGCCATCCTGTCCGGCAGCCTCATGTTGGTTGCCGGACAGGCCTGGTCTGCCCAGCCCGGGGAGAAGCGCATCAACCACCGGGGAGATCAGACCATCACCCGTGTGTCCGCTCCCGCCGTCAGGCAGCTTCCGGGGGGCGACGTCGTCGTCGAACGCGTCGAGACTCGCTTCCTGTCTCGAGAGGAGCGTGGCGAACGCTTCGAGCAGGTCGGCACGCGGCAGGTTCCCGGGCAGGAAACCGTTCATACCCCCGTGGCGTCGCCGGAGCGTGCCCCGGGAGTGCCGGCAGCGGCCGTCGTCGAGTCCGGAATCAATCGGACCCAGACCACGCTCAGCACGCGCCGCGAGACCCGTCAGGGGCGACCGGGCACGGTGGTCACCGCGACGACCACGCGGTCCATCCTGAACCATCTCCAGGTGGCCCTGGTCTGGCGAAATATCACCAGCAACTGGATCGCGAACCTCCAGTCCCGTTACATCGAGCGGGATACCCACGGGGGGGTGCCGGGCTGGTTGAACGACGAGCTCATCGCGGCCGCTTACGAGCGTGATGGCTGGCGCTCCGTGCTGGCCTCGATCCAGGCGGGACAGTACGGGCTCCTCATGATCGATCTGGACACGGGACGGGTCCTCGGACAGGTGGTGGATCACACCATGGGGATGACGGAGCAGAACAGCCGGACGGGCGTCCAGGATTTCAGGCTTTCAGATGGCAGTACCGTGCGGGCTGACCTGCGGGCCTGGTCGACTCACGGTTCGCCCATCGTCCTCGACCTGGCCGGCAAGGGGACGCCGGATCTGCTGGCCGGCCCCGCCTGGAAGTTCACCCGCGACCGTCGCGTGGCCACCTCGGCCCTCAGAGCCTTCGATCTCGACGGGACCGGTCGTGCGCGCTGGGAATGGGTCGGCCCGGGTTCGGGGTTGCTCGTCTGGGACCCCGACCGCACCGGGAGAATCACGAGTGGTCGACAGCTGTTCGGGAACTGGACCTGGGGCAAGCCATGGAAGGATGGTTACGAGCCGCTGGCGACGCTCGATCGCGATCGTGACGGGTCCCTGTCCGGGCCTGAACTCTCTGCCCTCGGGGTCTGGATCGATGCCGATGGAGACGGGGTGAGTGATCCCGGAGAAGTATCCGACTGTGCTTCGGCAGGCGTCCAGCGCATCGGCGTCGGGGCAGAACGCGATGCGTCCGGTCACGCGATGCTGTCGGCCGGGTTCACCATGTGTCTGCCCGAGGGGCGCACCGTCGAGCGACGGACCTGGGACTGGATTTCGATGGGGCTCGCGAACGCGCGAGAAGGCACCTACGTCTGAGTGGACGGTCAGGGTCGGGGAGCCCATGGAGGCATTCTCCAGTTGCAGGACGATGCCGGCACCCTGAAGGGACTCTCGATTCCCACTACGGACGTGGCCCTCCTCGATAACCGCGTGATCCCGGCCTTCGTGCTTCACGGGCGTTTCAGGGATCCGGCCAGGCTGTCCTGGTCCTATGTCATCCCGGGTGGCCAGGTCATCAGCGAGGTCAAGTTGCTCGACCGCGGGGAACGCCTGATCGGTTCGACGCGTGTCGTCGGCGAGCATGGCGAATCGTCATATACCTGGCAGGCCCAGCGCGTGGCCGGTCGTCCGATCGGACCCGCGCTCACCGGTTCCTGATTGTTCGCTCCAGCGCCTTCCCGTTCAAGGAAGGGGCCCGGTTCCAGCTGGAACCGGGCCCCTTCCTTGAACGGACCGTCCGTGGTCCTACCGAGCCATCCCTGGGCTAGACGGGAAACAGCATGTCGAGGTACGTGGGCAGGGGCCACAGCTCCGCCGACACGGTGGCCTCGGAGGCATCGCAGGCCTCACGGAGCGCCGTGAGGGCCGGCTTGACCTGCTCGCGAGCCGAGAGGAGGCCAGCACCAACCTCGCCTGCGAACAGCGTACCGCGCGCTTCCTCGAGGGCTTCGGCTCCTGCCAGGACCTTCTCGGTGAGGTCACCGAGGAGCTCGAGCTTTCTGGCCAGCCGCTCGTGGGATGCCCTGGACAGATGCGCGACGGCCTCGCCCGTGAGCCCGATCTGCCGCTCGAGGGCGGGCACGATCTGGGTGGTCGCGATCCGACCCAGCGTCGCCGCCTCGATGTCGAGATCCTTCAGGTAACGCTCAGCGAAGATCTCGTAGCGGCTGTGCAGCTCTTCCTCGGAGAGGACTCCGAGTCGGGTCAGGAATCCCGTCGCGTCGTGCGCGAGCAGAACCCCGAGCGCTGCCGGAGTGTCCTGGTAGATGGGCAGACCACGCCGCGTGGCTTCCTCTACCCACTCCGAGGCGTAGCCGTTGCCCTCGAAGCGCACCTGCTTCGTCTCGGCCAGCACCTCGCGCACCAGCTCGAGCACGGCGGTCTTGCGATCGGCACCCGAGGCGAGCTTCTGCTCGAGACGCCCCGAGAGCTGAGCCATCGCGTCGGCGACGGCCGCATTCAGGATGGTCATGGGCCAGGCAGGGTTCTGGGTGCTTCCCACGGCGCGGAACTCGAACTTGTTGCCGGTGAAGGCGAACGGTGCCGTCCGGTTGCGGTCCGTGGCATCGAGCGTGACGCTGAGGCGGTCGGTGATCGCCTGGATCTGGCCAGCCCGGAGGGACAGTCCCTCACCCTTCTCCAGCGCTTCGGCGAGCTCGTGGATCGCCTCGCCGAGGTAGGCCGAGATGATGGGAGGCGGTGCCTCGTTCGCGCCGAGCCGATGGTCGTTGCCCGAGGAGGCCACCGTCACGCGGAGCACGCCGGCGTGCTGGTGAAGGGCCAGCAGCACCGCGGAGAGCGAGGCGGCGAAGAGGAAGTGCTCGTCCTCGTTCGAGCCCGGGTCCAGCAGGTTGACGCCGTCCTGGGTGCACATGCTCCAGTTGTTGTGCTTGCCCGAGCCGTTGATCCCGGCGAAGGGCTTCTCGTGCAGCAGGCAGACGAGCCCGTGCCGGAGCGCGGTGCGCTTCAGGACATCCATCATGAGCGCGTTGTGGTCACACGCGACGCTCGCTTCTTCGTGGATGGGGGCGATCTCGTACTGCGACGGAGCCACCTCGTTGTGCCGGGTCTTCACGGGCACCCCGAGGCGGTAAAGTTCCTCCTCGACATCGGCCATGTAGGCCTGCACACGGGCCGGGATCGGACCGAAATACTGGTCCTCGAGCTGCTGCTGCTTGGCCGGCAGCAGGCCCAGCAGCGTCCGGTTGGCCTGGATGAGGTCGGGACGTCCCGCGGCATGGTGGTCGTCGACGAGGAAGTATTCCTGCTCGCACCCGAGGACGGCCTTCAGCGAGCGGGCGCCGTCCGTGCCTCGAACGAGGTTCACGAACCGGGTGCCTTCCCGATCGAGGGCGCTCAGAGCCCGGAGGAGCGGGGTCTTGAGGTCGAGGGCGTGTCCCTTGTAGCTGACGTAGGCGCAGGTGACGATGAGCGTTCTGGCGCCACCCTCTTCGCGGATGATGAGCGGCGTCTGCGGATCCCAGACGGTGTAACCACGCGCCGTGTGCGTCGCCCGCAGGCCGCCACTGGGGAAGCTGCTCGCATCGGGCTCACCCTGGATCAGGCGAGTGCCCGGAAGGGCTTCCATCGGGACGATCTCTCCGTCGGCCGTCGAACGGATGGAGAGCAACGCATCGTGCTTCTCGGCGGGCGTACCCGTCAGGGGGAAGAACCAGTGCGCATAGTGGGTAGCACCGTGGCGAAGCGCCCAGTTCTTGACGATCTCACCGACCTGGTTGGCGGTATCTTTGTCGAGCGCCTTGCGACCCTGGACGTATTCACGGAATGCCGTAGCCTGCTCACCGTCGAGCTGCTGGGAGATGTTGAGCCAGGAGAGCGTGCGCGAGCCGAAGATCTCGGACGCGGTCCGGGCCTGGATGTCATCGGTGGGGGGCAGACCAGCTTCGATGATGCTGGGTCCGTTCACGGAAGTGAAGGTGCTCAATCGATCCTCCTCGAGAGGGGAGCCTGGGAATGACAAATGTCACATCGAGATGCGACATCCCATGACTTACCCGTTTGCCTGTATCCTCGCCACTCCCTTGACGAAACTTAACGTCAGAATCGGAAGGGGGCACCGATACTCCGGTGCCCCCTTCTTGTGGATCGATGCTGGATTCAGGCCACGCGGTCTGCCGTGGGCAGCGCCAGGTGGAAATCCTGGCCATCGTGATCGATGGTCACGCTGCCGCCTGCCCGCAAGCCGCGGATCACGAGATCTCCCAGCGGTGTCTCGATCCTCCGCTGGACGGCCCGACGGAGGGGGCGCGCTCCGTAACGGGGATCAACCCCCTCGTCGAGCAAGGCTTCCCGCGCGGCCGGTGTCACCTCCAGCCGGTGACCCAGAGCCTCGAAGCGCTGCTTGCATCCCGCGATCTGGAGGTCGAGGATGCGGTGAAGGGCCCCTCGTGACAGCGGTCTGAACACGACCGTCTCGTCGATCCGGTTGAGGAATTCCGGGCGAAAGTGCTCGCGGAGGGCCTCCTGGACTCGTCGCTCCACCAGCTCGAAGCGGACCTCTTCCTCGTCCGTTCGCCGCGAGGCGAAGCCGAGTGCCCCGGCATGTCCTTCCACCAGTGCCTGGGACCCCACGTTCGAGGTCATCAGGATCACCGTATGGCGGAAATCGACCGTCCGGCCACGAGAATCGGTCAATCGACCGTCTTCCAGCACCTGCAACAGCAGGGTGTGGACGTCCGGATGCGCCTTCTCGATCTCGTCGAACAGCACCACCGCATGCGGCCGCCGACGGACAGATTCCGTGAGCTGCCCCGCCTCGTCGTGGCCGATGTAGCCGGGCGGTGCTCCTACCAGTCGACTGACGGTGTGGCGCTCCGCATACTCGCTCATGTCGAGCCGGATCAGGGCATCCTCGTCATGGAACAGTTGCCGGGCCAGCGCCCTCGCAAGTTCCGTCTTTCCGACCCCCGTCGGTCCGAGGAACAGCAGCGTGCCCACGGGACGACGTGGATCACGCAGGCCGGAGCGTCCTCGGCGGATCACCTGGGCCAGCCGGCTCACGGCGAGGTCCTGGTCGATCACCTGGCGGGCGAGGTCCCCTTCGAGATCCAGCAGTCGCCGGGCCTCGTCCTGAGTCAGCCTCGTGGCCGGGATGCCGGTCCACTCGCTCACGATACGGGCGATCGCCTCCCCATCCACGGCAGGCCCGTGTTCCGGTTCGGACCGGGGACCCTGGGTCGAGCAGGCTTCCAGCTGCTTCTGGACCTCCAGCAGCTCCTGCTTGTGGCGAGCGGCGTCCTCGAAGCGTTCCGCTGCGATCGCCTCGCGCTTGGCCGCTTCCAGGTGCTCGACCCGGGACGTGAGTTCCCGGCGACGTGCTGCGGGGTCGCGATCGGCCAGGCGCAAGCCAGCGCAGGCCTCGTCGAGCAGGTCGATGGCCTTGTCGGGCAGGAACCGATCCCGGATGTAGCGGTCGGACAGTTCCACGGCGGCCTGGATCGCGTCCGGCGAGATCCGGACCCCATGGTGCCGTTCATATTCAGGACGCAGGCCTTCCAGGATGCGCACGGCCTCCGCTAACGCCGGCTCGGAGACCGTGACGGGCTGGAAACGTCGCTCAAGGGCTGCGTCCTTCTCGATGTGCTTGCGGTACTCATCGAGGGTCGTCGCACCCATCACCTGGATTTCGCCTCGCGCCAGGGCAGGCTTCAGGATCTGGGCTGCGTCCATCGCTCCCTCGCTGGCGCCCGCGCCGACCAGCGTATGCAACTCGTCGATGAAGAGCACGGTCTGACCTGGCGAGGCCTCGAGCTCGGCGAGCACCCCTTTCAGGCGCTCCTCGAACTCACCACGATACTTCGTTCCGGCCACCATGCCCGCGAGATCGAGCGCGATGACCCGTCGTCCCCTCAGCACGGCAGGCACGCGTTCCTCGACGATTCGACGCGCCAGTCCCTCGGCGATCGCCGTCTTGCCGACCCCGGGTTCACCGACCAGCACGGGGTTGTTCTTGGTCCGTCGCACAAGGATCCGGATCACGCGCTCGATCTCGGCCTCCCGACCGATGACCGGATCGATGCGTCCCTCGCGAGCCAGTCGTGTCAGGTCTCGCCCGAAGGTGTCCAGGATGCCGGTGCGCTCGGTCGGGGGTTCCGTCTCCTGGTTTCCGGATTCCCGCTGCTCGAATGCCCCCCCGTGCGTGGCGTTCAAGCAGGCGAGGCACATCTCGATGACGGCCCGCCGTCCGTCGACCCGGATCAACATCCGGACGCTGGCAGGTCTACGACCACAGCTCTGACAGATCATCCGCTCCTCCTTTTCAGTGTTTCCACTTATTTGAATTGAGTGTGATGGAATCATATGGACGTGTGCGGACGCTGTCAATGTTGCCCGTGCCTTGCCGTTTCACGCATGTCTTCCAGGGTCCTGCCAGACGCGAGCGGGGCCGTGGCGCCCGAGGTTTCTCTCCCCGGGGATGCCTTGTCCCACCCGGTGGGGGGGACTAGGGTGGGCCCGGTTTCGTCCTCTTGATGAAAGGGAGGGTTCCATGAACCGGATCGCGAAGTGGGCGACCAGCTGGGCGGCTATGGCCTGCCTGGCAGGCTGCGGTCAGACACCGCTGTCGGTCACGAGCCAT
>JBIIHZ010000082.1:0-7425 GCA_044235265.1 Candidatus Sericytochromatia bacterium | reverse complement strand
CGGAACGTACGGGGCACTCGGGGCGGCTCATCCCGAGATCGACTGGGTGGCCTTCGCCGGACGCTTCGTGACCGACCTGGGGCTGGTTCCGGCGCTCATCACGACGCAGATCGAGCCCCATGACGGCATCGCCGCCTTTCTGGATGGTCTCAGGCGGATCGACCACATCCTGCTCGACCTCAGTCAGGACGTCTGGCGGTACGTGTCGGATGGTGTCTTCCGCTCCCGGGTGGTCCCCGGCGAGATCGGCTCGAGCACGATGCCCCACAAGGTCAACCCGATCGACTTCGAGAATGCCGAGGGCAACCTGGGGCTTGCGACCGCCCTGATGACCTTCATGGGGGAAAAGCTCACCCGGAGCCGTCTCCAGCGGGATCTGAGCGATTCGACCGTCCTGCGAAACCTCGGCGTGGCACTCGGTCACGTCCTCCTGGCTTACCGCAGCGTCCGCAAGGGACTCGAGAAACTCGAGGTCGACCGGGAAGTGCTTGCCCGTGACCTCGCCGATCATCCCGAGATCCTGGCCGAGCCGTACCAGACGATCCTCCGGGCTGCCGGTTATCCGGAGCCCTACGAGCGTCTCAAGGAGGCCACGCGGGGGGGGAAGGTCACGCTGGATGATCTGCATGCACTCGTCGACCGCCTGGAAATCACCCCGGAACTGGCGGCGCGGCTCAAGGGACTGACCCCGGAAGGCTACGTCGGAGTGGCGCCCCGCCTCGCTGCCATGGCCGTCGATGTCGCCCGGAAACTCGTCGCGCGGATGCGCGCCTAAGCACGACCGTCAGGGGTGGGAGACCGGTTTTTCCGCCCCGAGTTGCAGCGGGAGCTTGCGGTCTTTCCAGTCCCGGAAGCCACCCTTCAGGGCGTACACGTTCTTGAATCCGTATTTGTCGATCAGGGTCGTCGCCGCACCGGCGCTCAGGTGTTCGTTCACTCAGGTACAGTACAGGACGATCGGTCGGTCTTTCGGGAGTTCGGTGTACCGGCTGTCGACCAGGTGACTCGGCAAGGAACGAGCCCCCGGGATGTGCTCCTGGGTGTATTCCCCCGTGCTCCGGACATCGACCCACAGGGCGTCCGTCAGGCTTTTCGCGCGGTCGATCGTGATGCGGGGCGCATGGTCCGGTGCGGGGGTGGGGACCTGCGACACCGTGCGGGCACCGGGCATCATCCCGCGCTCCGCGAGCTGCACCAGTCCATCCCGGAGCGGGGAGGGGATGCACGCGACGAACGTTCCCACCACGATCACGGTGGCGATCACGCCACCGGGAACCAGCCACCAGGGCATTGTCTTCTCGGAATCTCGCATGTCACGCATCATAGCTCCGGGCCTCGCGCTCGACCAGAGCATCCGTTGCCGGAAGGGGTTCGACGGGGTACAAGAGAGGCATCTCTCGACGAGGATCAGGTGTCTCAACCATGAACGGGATGCATGCCATGAAGGAATCGCACGTCACCGTCAGATCACGCCTGGATACGGGCGTCATCCTGATCGTCGCGTTCAAGGCTTTCCTGGGCGTGCTGTACGTGGCCGTGGGCATCGGTGCGTTCTCGCTTCGCGACCGGAACATCGAGGAGCTGCTCCTGCAACTCGTCGACACCATCTCGCTCGATCGCGATTCGCACCTGGTCGAATCCGCCTTCAAGCTGTTGCCGATGGTCACTCCTGGTCTCCTCAGGAACATCGCCATCGGGACTCTCGCCTACGGCACCATCGAGTTCATCCAGGCGTTCGGGCTCTACTACCGTCAGCTCTGGGCGGAGTGGCTCATCATTGTCTTCACGATCCTGCTTGTACCCGTCGAGATCTTCGAGATCGTCAAGCATGCTACCCCCGTCAAGTTCGTCGTGCTGGCCCTGAACGTCGTGATCGTCTGGTACCTCGTGAAGCGCCAGCGCGCGGCGGAAGCGGCCCACGCCGGAGCCACCGGTGCCATGGCCGCGAATTCGCTCGACTTCAGCCAAAATTAGGGCATTTTTTCCTGTTCGTTTACCCGGTCGCTCCGTCCCGGCCCTATAACCCTTTCAGAAAGGGGCGAGAAGGGCATGCTGGGCGGCATCGGATCCATTTTCGGCAGGCGACGCGTGGTGGTGGAAACCGTTACGGCCCCTCCGACCATGCCTGCGGCTCCGGGGGCTCCCGCGAGTCCTCCCCTGTCGCTCCGTCAAGATGCGCTCATCCGTTCCAACCAGCTCCTCACCGATCGTCTGACGCGCTCCCGCACCGCCCTCGAGCAGGTCCGGACCAGCTTCGATGATCCCTCTCTCTCGACGGTCGCCCGCGGCACCACGGTCGCCTCGGCTGCCCGGGAACTCGGTGGCACCTTGCGGACCGTCGAGGATCTGAACGGACAGTTGAATCAGGCTTTCGGGGATACGCGCGTCTACCGTTCGACCCTCGGAAGCGCCACGGGTCAGACCCTCGTCAACGGCACCCGGGCGACGGCCCGGGTCATCACGCCGGTGGCCGAATCGGCCGGAGCGCTGGCCGATCTCGCCAGGGCGCAGTCCCAGGCCATGCGGGACATCTCGGAGTGGCAGCGCGTGCTCGCCGATCCCTCGGCGACGTCGTCGGCCCGCCTCGCGGCCACCGCCCGGGCCACCCAGAGCGCTTCGAAGCTCGTGACCCAGCAGCATGCGACCCTGGCCGCCCTGCGAGCCGCGGATGTGAACTACCTCCAGAACCCGACCTACCAGAAAATCCAGCGCTCGATGACCGACTCGCGCGCCATGCAGGCGATCGGTCGGATCAACGGTCGGGCCGTCCAGGCCGCAGCCTTCACGGGGACGGCCGCCGGGGCGGTGCTCGGGGCCATCACGCTGCCGACGGCCTTCCAGGGGATCCGCACCACCTACGACAGGCTCGCGACCGCCATGGCCGATCCCGCGGCCACGCGCGATCAGCAACTCGGGTCGATCGCCGATTTCTCGCGCGCCACCGCGACGACCGTGCAGGGTGTGGCCGGGCTGCAATCGAGTCTCGTCGCGCTCTCCGACATGACGCGGCTGTCGGATTTCCTGGGTCGGACGATCGCGCCCTCCGGTTCGGTGCTCGCCCAGGCCGGTCAGGGCTTCTCGAATGCCATGCGCCTGCTCGGTCCCGTGGCGGACGTGGGCCTGTTCGTGGCCGATGCAGTCAAGCTGCGCACCGTGTTCTCGGATCCGGCCTCGTCGGGCTGGGATCGCTTCCGGGTGGTCCTCGCCCTGGGACTCGACACGCTCAAGATCGGGTCGTGGCTCCTGCCCCAGACGGCCATGCTGCGGGTTGCCACGCTCGGGATTTCCACCGCCCAGCTCGTCCTGGCCGCCTCGGATTTCGCCCGCATGCTCGGGCCCTCGGTCAAGTCCTGGGGCCAGAGCCTCTCAGAGGCCCTCCGCGATCCGGGAGCGGCCCTCCGGACCGCCGGTCAGACGCTCCTGTCGGGCGTCACCTGGGCGTCCTCGAAGGTCGTCCAGGCCGCCGATGGCCTGGCATGGAGCGTCACGAATCCCGGAGAGGCAGCCCGGCTCGCAGGCGATCGCCTCCAGCAGGCCGGGGCCTCCATCGCGTCGTTCGTCGGGGTCATGCGGGACTCGGCCGCGGTGGTCCAGGGACAGGATCCGGCTGTCCCCCCGGTCGTCCAGCCCGTTCCCGGACTGGTTCCTCCAGGTGACCTCGGCGTGCAGCCTTCCCCGATCCCGGTCCAGGCTGCACCTGCTCAGCCGCTGCCCGAGAGCCCGAACGTACTTTCCCCCGCCGTTCCCCTTCCTTGAGTCCCCGTCCCGGAGGGTCCGCGCACCCCCCGTGGTAGGATGCTGCTGACCTGATCGTTCCGGAGTCGGCAGATGCGCGTTCTCAGGCAGAAAATCACCGTCCCGTCCTGGGACGGCAGACATCCGCGGCCGCGCCTCGATGCCCGGTATGCCGGGGCTCGACACCTGCTCGTCGTCGCTCCGGCAGGCTTCGGCAAGACCACCTGGATGTCTCTCGCTTTTCCAGGGACCCTGCGCGCATGGCTCACGCTCGAACCCGAGGAGGCCGACCTCGATCGCTTCATGGGGCATGTGATCGCTTCCCTCGAGGCGGCGATCCCGGGGTTCCGCACCGATGCCCGCACGATGCTCGATCGGGCCCGCGAACCCGACGGGGCCCGTGCGGTCCTGGAGACGCTCCTGGCCGACCTAGACGAGCAGGTCGAGGCTCCCGTGACCTGGGTGCTCGATGGCTACCACCAGGTGGCGACCCCGTCTCTCGATGACCTGGTCTCTCGGCTCTGGAAGTACCTGCCCAAACTGATCCGGCTCGTCATCCTCACGCGGCAGGAACCGGCCTTGCCCTTCCGTTCGCGCCTGGCCACGGGTGAACTCACCCTCGTCACGGAAGCCGAGCTCGCCCTCGATGAGGAGGAAGCCAGGATCTGGGATCCCGGCTTGACCCATGAGATGGGTCTTCAGCGGCTCCGGGAGACGGGGGGGATGCCGGCGGCCTGGAGCTGGTCGGCCGTGGCACTCGAGTCCCATCTCGAGGAGGCTCTGGGCCATCTGGGATCCCCTGCTGTCCGCGATCTGCTCGTCCGGCTCTCCTGGCTCGATGGCCTGCCCATCGGGTCGGTCGAGGAGGCCCTCGGTGTCGCTGCCGCCGACGAGGCACTGGCCGAGGGGATCCGGGCCCGACTCGTGCAACGGGACCCGGAAGGCATGCTCGAGGTCCTGGAACCCTACCGTCAGGCCTTGCGAAGCCGCAGTCTTCTCGATGGACACGATCCGGGGATCCGGGCCGCACGCGATCGCCTCGCCCGGTACCTCTGGACCCACGGTCAGCAATCCACCGCCATCGAGCAGTGGCTCGCCGGAGGACAGGACGCCACGGCCCTGTCCCGGTTCGAGGAGGTCGTCGAGGCCTGGCTGCGCGAGGGACATCTCGAGCGGGTGGAGCGCCTGCTCCTGCGCCTGGGGCATCTTCCCCGGACGCCTCTCCTCGTGCTGGCCCACGGCGAACTGCTCCGGCGTCGGGGACAGTTCGAACCGGCCCGGCAGGCGCTCGCCCACGCCGATCAGGCCTGCACGGCAGCCGGATTGCCCGTCGCGGCTGCGCGGGCCCGGATCCGGCTCGGCATGGTGGAGGCGGCCAGCGGCGAGCTCGACCGGGCCCGCGCGCTGCTCGACCGGGCCCGTGCCTGGCTGGCGAGCGATCCGGTCCTCGAGATGGATCTGAGAAATCTCGAGGGGGGGCTGCGGCTGCTCGAGGGTCAGCCCCGCGCGGCCATCGGCGAACTCGAGGCCTCTCTCGACCTCGCCCGGCGGCTCGACGATCCGGCCTCTGCCGCGCGGGCCCTGCACAACCTGGGCGTGGCCCGGACCCAGCTCGGCCTCTTCCGGGCAGCCCTCGAGACCTACGACCGCGCCCTGGCGACCTACCAGGACGCCGGCATGCCCCGGGTCTGGATGACGCCCGTCAACCGGGCGCTCGTGCTGATGCATCTCGAACGTCACGAAGAGGGTCTCCGGGCGGCCGAGGAGGCCCTCGCGCTCGTCCGGCGGTTCCACCTGCGCCGGGAACAGGGCTTCGCCCTGCGGACCATGGCTCACGGTCACCTGGCCACCGGACGGCCCTTGCAGGCCCGGATGGCCCTCGACGAGGCCGAGCGGCTGGCGCGCGAGGCCGGGGATGCCCTGGCGCTCGGGTATGCCCACCACTACCGGATCGCGCTGGCGCTGGTCGAATCCGATCTGCCCAGGGCCAGGTTGGCCCTCGAAGACCTGACGCGCCTGCTCGGGGAGGACGCGCTGCAAACGCCCGAGTTCATGCTCACCCGGATCCGCATGGCCCGGGCGACGGGAGACGACGCGCAGGCCCGCCACCTGTTCGAGGCGCTGAAAGGTCGCGCCGAGGCCCAGGGAGCGACGGGGCTCCTCGCGTGGATCGAGACTCACCTGACCGAACCTGACCAGCCAGGTCTTCCCCCGGTTCCCGACGAATCGGGTCCGTCGGTCGAACTCGTGATCCGTTGTCTGGGCGGTTTCCACGTCACGCGACGCGGTCAGGACCTGCACGACCGCGACTGGCAGAGCGCACGGGCGCGTCACCTGTTCGCGTACCTGCTCCACACGCCGGAGGGGTCCATCAAGGATCAGCTGCTCGAGGCCCTGTATCCCGACGAGCCCGGCTCGGACGCGCCGCTCAACATGAGCCTCACCCGCATGCGCAAGGCGCTCGAACCCGATCTCGAGCGCGGACAGGCCTCGCGGTACGTCCTGCGGGCCGATGGGCGCTATCGTTTCGACCGGCAGATCCCTTTCGACCTCGACACCCTGCGCTTCGAGGAGGCGATCCGGCGCATGCGCTCCCGGAAGGGCAACGAGGCCCTCGAAGCGGCCCGCGCGGCCCTCGAGGCGTATGGAGGGGAATTTCTGCCCGGGGTCGATCTGGCCTGGGTCCTCGCGCTCAGGCAGCGCTACCGCGACCTGGCCCTGGAGGCCTGTCAGGTCCTGCTCGACGGGGCTCCGGGCGAGGTGGAGGCCTGGACCTGGATCGCGCGGGCCCTCGAGATCGATCCGCTCGACGAGACGTTCAACCGCGAGGTCGTGCTGCGGCACCTCGAGGCCGAGGACCGACACCGGGCACGGGAGCATCTCGAGCTGTACGGACGCCGGTACCGCGACCGTCTGGGGATCGACCCCCCGTCCGACCTCACGGAACTCGTCACGGGCCCATGAACCCCGGATTTCGGCTCGTTCGGCCGGCGAAAGGAACTCCTCGCATGATATGGATATCCTCCTTGACCCGACTCCTGGGTCCCGGAGTCCTCGCGCTGTCGATCGTCTGGCTCGGGCCGGCCCCGGTTGACCCCGTCCGGGCGGCCTCCACACCGGCCAGCGACTCCACGGGAGTCCAGACTCCGGTCATCGAGACCCCGGTCGTGATCGTCGGGGCCGGTCTAGCCGGACTGACGGCGGCCCACCGGCTCAGGCAGGCCGGCCTCGAGGTCACGGTGCTCGAGGCCACGACCCATCTGGGGGGGCGGATGCGCTCGGCGCGCTACCCCGAGGGGGTCTCCGCCGAGGCCGGGCTCGAGGAGTTCTGGGACACCAACCCCGCGATCCCCCTCGCACGGGAACTGGGGCTCCAGCTCGAGCCCTCGGCGACGGCCTTCTCGAGCTTCTGGCATGCGGGCAAGCTCCATGCCTTCACCCAGGAGCGCAACGAGGACTTCGTCAGGAGCGTCCTCGGTCCGAAGGAGTATCCCCGGTTCCAGGCCTGGGATCGCCGGATGCAGGCCTTGCATGCCCGGGTCTGGCAACGTCCCTTGCCGGCCGATCTGAAGGCTTTGCAGGAGGTCTCGTTCGGGGACTGGCTCGCCCGGAAGAGCGGTCTCTCGCCGCTTGCTCAGGCGCTCGTGCGGGCCGAGACGGAGCCCGAGTTCGGGCAGTCGGCCGATGCGA
>JBIIHZ010000081.1:0-7488 GCA_044235265.1 Candidatus Sericytochromatia bacterium | reverse complement strand
CGCGGGCAGGACCCGGGCCTGCTGGGGCCGACTCCAGGGCGAGGAGCGCTCCCGGGCCGACGAGATCGCCGAGACGGCGATCGCCACGCTCACGCGGGACCGGCGGCATCCTCCCCTCCGGTCCGGAGAGTGGCCCGCGGTACGGATCCAGGTCACGCTCCCGGGGGCCGTCGGCCCGATGGAGAACCCGCATGCCTTCTCGCCCTCCCGGACGGGCCTCGTGCGGACGACTCCCGGTCGGACGGGCCTGATCCTGCCGGGCGAGGCCAGGACCCGCCACCAGGCCCACCGCATGGTTCGCGAGAAGCTGGGTCAGTCCCGTGCCCGGCAGGCCGAGTTCCAGGCCTTCACGGCCTGGATCGCCCGAGAGGAGTGAGCCCGTGTCCCGGATCGCCTGGTTCGTCGTGCTCTGGGGGCTGGCCCTCTTCACGGGACTCGCGGTGCTCGCCATCGAACCACCCGCGGGGACGATCACCGGTCGCATCCGTGACACGGAAGGTCACCCGCTCGCCGGAGCCCGGATCCGCCTGAACTCCGGCAACCAGGCGCGGGAGGCCGTCAGTGCGCTGGACGGCACCTACCGGATCGAGGGGCTCCCCGCAGGCGAGTGGTACGGGTCTTGTCGCGCCCGCGGGCACGAGAGCCAGTGGCTGAACACGTCCGTGGAGGTCCTCGAGAGCCGGACTCTCCGGGATGTCGACTTCTCCCTCGCCGAACGATCCCCGGCGCTCGGACTGCGCCACCACACCCGGACCTTCCTGCCCGGGATCCCCGTCCGGCTGGAGGTCACGGGGGCCCTGATTGCCGACATGCACCTGGTGCTGCGCCGGCTCGAGGGCCCCCGATGGTCCCGGCTGCTCGAGCGGGCCTCCGAACTGGACCGGTTCGCCTTCACCCCGGACAGCCCGGCCTGGAGCCCGGTCCGGGACTGGCACCTGAAGGTCCGTCCGCGCCCGGGCGACGAGGATGGCTTCTACCGGACGCTGGAACTCGCCCGGGAACTCGCCCCCGGCATGTACCACGTGGCGATCGCCGGGACGGCCGAACCCGGCATGAGAAGACCCGAGGCTCCGCTCTCGGACGGCCTGTGGTTCGAGGTCACGCGGCTGGGACTCGTCGCCAAGGTCAGCCCGGAACGGGTCCTGGTGGCGGCCTTCGACCTGCTCGCGCATCGCCTCGTGCCGGGCCTGCCGCTCACGGTGACAGGTCAGAATCCGGCCCCGCCCGCCTTCGCGACCGGCCCGGACGGGCTCGCCACGTGGCCCGTCGCGCCAGGCGCGCCCTTTCGCCTGGCGGCCGTCCTCGCCGGGTCCCCCGCGCATGTGACCGTGAATCCACCTCGTCCCGCGGAGCGCCGCCAGCTGTTCCTGACGACGGACCGCCCCCTGTACCGACCGGGACATCCGGTGGGCTGGAAGGTCACGGCCCGGAGTCCGCGGAAGGACGACCCGGGGCTGCCCGCAGGTGAGGCCGTGCGCGTGACGCTCGTCGATGCCCGGGACCGGGAGGTGGAGCGCGCGGAAGGACGCTTCGACGACTGGGGAACGTTCCACGGGACGTTCGAACTGCCCGCCACGACACCGCTGGGCGACCACCGGCTCGTGGCCGAATGGCAGGGAACGACCGAGGCCCTGCCCCTCTCGGTGCAGGCCTACCGCAAGCCCGAGTTCCGGATCGAGCTCGTGCCCGAGGCCAGAACTCTCCTGCCCGCCCGGGTCGCGACCTGCGACCTGGCGCTCAGCTACCTGTTCGGGGGCCCGGTTCCGGACGCTCCCTTCCACTACCGGATCCTGGCCCGTCCGGCCACCCCCGCCGCCTGGAGCATGTGGAGCGACGAGGAGCTCGGCTTCGAGCGCCTCGTCGGGGCCGACACCGGCACCACGGACTCCGGGGGAAAAGCCCGCCTGCTGATCCCCACGGAAGCTCCCGACCGGGACGAACTCTGGACGATCGAGGTCGAGGCGACGGACCTGGCTCGCCAGGTCGTCAAGGGGCAGGCCACCCTGACCGTCCGGCGCGGAGACCTCGACGTCGCCTGCCAGCTGGACCGGGACATCCTGGAACCCGGCGCCCCCCTGGGAGCCACCGTGACGATCCGGACCCCGGAGGGCAGCGGTCTGGCGCACGGCGGGGAGGCCATCCTGGAAGCCGTCGAATCGGTCTGGCTGCCAGAAGAGGATCGCTGGAACGAGCAGGTACGCGTCCTCGAGCGGCGCCCGTTCCGCACGGACGCGGAAGGGCGGGCCCGGCTGGACCTGCCGACGGGACGGACCCGCGAGGGCACGCTGAGGCTGCGAATTGCCGTTCACGACCGTGGAGGGCGCCTTCTCCAGGAGCGGGCGTCGATCTGGCTCACCTCGGAAGACTGGGCCCGGGGGGCCGGGCCGGCTCGACCACCCCAGGTCCACCTCGACCGCGAACGCTACCAACCCGGGGAAAAGGCCCGGGTGCTCGTGGAATCGCCGGATGCCGGCCTGGACCTCCTGCTCGTGGTCGAGGGACGGGAGCTGTACGAGGCGCACGTGCTGCCTGCCGGACGGTCCCGACACGTCCTGGAGCTTCCCGTACAAGCGGCATGGGGCCCCGACGTGGACGTCGTCGTGCAGGGCGTCGAGGGCACGACGTTGCATACCGCCTCGGCCCGGCTGCGCGTCGCGGAGGACCATGACCTCCGGATCGAGGTCTTGCCCGATCGCCCGGTCGTCGAGCCCGGAGCCGAGGTCGGGCTCACCGTGCGCACCCGGGACCCGGCCGGTCGCCCCGTGCCGGCAGATGTCTCGGTGGGCGTGGTCGACGAGGCGATCTACCAGCTCGCCCACGATCCGACTCGCGACCCCCGGGAGGTGTTCCACGGCCCGCGGGGCAGCGAGATCCTGACGGTCTGGTCCTTCGCCGAGGACTACTCGGCCGGTCCGGGCAAGGACCTGGCGGCCGCGGCCGTCCGACGCAACCTGCGCGATACCGCGGCGTGGCTCCCGGTCGTCCGGACCGACGCGCAGGGGACGGCCAGGGTCCGCTTCACCCTGCCCGAGAACCTGACGACCTGGATCGTCACGGCCCGGGGCATCAGCCGCGACACGCGAGCGGGGACCGTGCGGGAACGCTTCCTGGCCACCCGGGACCTGGTGGTCCGGCTGGCCCTGCCACGGAGCATGACGGTGGGCGATCGCCTCGACCTCGCGGGGCTCGTGCACGACCTCTCCCCCCGCCCGCTGGTGGCCCGCCTCACGAGCTGGTTCCAGGGGCTCCGGATCCTCACGGCTCCTCCGGCGAGCGTGCGACTGGTTGCAGGCGGTGCGAGCCGGGTGGGTTTCACCGCCGAGGCCACGGCGGCAGGAACCGCCTCGGTGGCGCTCGCCGCGGTTTCCGGAAGCGCCCGCGACGGCCTGGAGACGCAGTTTCCCGTGTTCCCGCTGGGGGAGGTGACGGTGGGACCGTCCCGGGCGGGCGAGGTCTCGACCGGACGTCCCTGGGTCGCCACCTGCTCGTTCCCGCCGGGCACGGAACCCGGAGCCAGCTGGCTGGAGGTCCAGACCGGCACCGGCATCCGGAGCACCGTGACGACCCTTCTCGGCGAGCTGGAACGGTACCCGTTCGGCTGCTCGGAACAGACGACGAGCAAGCTCGTGGGCACGGTGGTGGGACGCCACGCCCTCGGACTGCCGGCGCGGGAGGACCTGCGGCACGAGCTGCTCGATCGGCTCCTGGCGATGCAGCATGCGGATGGCGGCTGGGGGTGGTTTCCCGGGGATCCGAGCGATCTCGAGCATACGGCGATCGTCTGCGAGGGCCTGCTCGTGGCGCACGAGCACGGCCTCCGCGTGGATCCGGAGGCCTTCGCACGGGGGATCCGGTGGTGGCTGGACCACGTCCCGGGCACGGGACCGGACCTGCCGGGCCGGCACCTGATGCTCCGCGGGGCGGGTCCGGATGCCCGCGCGAGGCTGGCGGCCATGCTCGCGATGAGCGGGGCGGTTGGCCAGCTGGAGGGTTCGCCCTGGCTGGCCGACCCGGTGGACCACCTGACGGATGCGGGGCTCGCATGGCGGATGCTCGCTCGACCGACCGAGAGACGCGACCGCGAGGCCCTCGAGACGCGCGCCCGCCATCAGGACCACCTCCTGGCCTGGACGCGCTCCCGGCACGATGGCCTGCTCGATGGCTCCGAGCGCGAGACGACGGCCCGCGTGATCTGGGCCCTCGAACATGTCCGCCCCGGTTCCGCCGTGGCGCGGTCGGCAGCGGAACGGCTGACGCAGGCCTGTCGGGAGGCGACCTGGCTGTCGACCCTCGAGCAGGCCTGGGCGATCGCCGCGCTGGCGAGCCTGGTCCCCCCCGAGGCGACGGACGCCTCGACCGTGTCGGTCGTGCTGGATGGTCGCGCCTGGACCGGGGCGCATGCGTCGCGCCCGTGGGCCGGGCGTGTGGGACCGCTGGGCCCCGGGGAGCACCGGATCGAGATCCGGCTCGCGGGCTCCGGGAGCGTCCCCGTCTGGGCCCGTTCCCGTCATCTCGTGGCCCGGAACCCCGTTCCGTCCCGGAGCCACCCCGACGTGACGGTGAGTCGTCGCTGGTTCCGGCTCGACCGGGCGCGGCTCGATCGGGCCCTCGCCGCCGGCGACGCCCCCCTGGAGGTCGCCGAACTCCCGGGGACTGGCACGAGCTCGCAGGTCCATGACGTGCTGCTCGTGGAGCTCACGGCCCGCTGCACGCGCGACCTCGAGCGGGTGCAACTCTCGATGCCGCTGCCGGCCGGCTTCGAGGTGGTGAAGGTGCCGGAGGGGAGCTGGAGCGGAGCCCAGGTCCTGGACGACCAGGTGGTCTGGTTCCAGGAGAGCCTGGCCTCCGGCAGCTTCTCGGTGCAGGCCTGGATTCGCCCGGAGATCTCCGGGCGGATCCAGGTCCGGCCAGCCACCCTCGAAGCGATGTATGATCCCGGCCTGCGCGCGGGGACCTCGTCCGAGGTCCGGGACGTGCTGCCGTGAGGCCGTTCACGAGCCTGGGTCTCCTGGCCGTGCCGGGTCTCCTCGCCCTGGTCTGCTGGCAGGCCCGGCCCTATCGTCTGGAACTCGCGCGGGTACCTGGCGGGATCGCCCCGCGCACCCCGACCGAACGCCACAACCTCGCGGAAGCCATCCGGAGGCTGAACGGCGCCGTGCTCGTCGAGCAGACGCCCTGGTCGCTCGACCGACACCTGGGAACGAGAACCCTGGCAGGCGGTTACCTGCCCGCCCCGACCCTGCGCGGCGGCAGTCGCGAGCTCGAACCCGGTGGGGGACTCTGCCAGCTGGCCTCGGCGATCTTCCAGGCCTCCCTGCTGGCCGGGCTGGAGATCCGCGAACGGCACGCCCACGGACGCAGCGTCTGGTCGGCACTGCCGGGACTGGATGCGACCCTGAAGGAAGGCGTCCGGGACCTCGTGGTCGTGAACCGAGGCCCCGGCCCCGTCCGGCTGGGGGTCACCTTTCGCGGAGAGGCGTTCGTGGTGACCCTTTCCGGGCTGCCGGGCCGGGCCGGGGCGCGACTCCTGACCCGGGAGCTGGCGCGGGACCCGGCCGGCACGCGCCTGATCGAGACCTCCCGCTGGCGACGGGAAGCAGGAGAGGGCCCCTGGAGTCCCGACTGGACGGATACGGTGTCCCAGCGGCGTTGAGCGTGTCCCGGTGAAGGTTTCCGGGTATGGGAGAGGAACGTGCAGGGGAGGCCGCCGTGAAGCCTGTGAAGTCGATCGACCGGTATCTCTCGCGGATCTTGCCGCCGAAGCCGAGGAACGTCAGTGAGACCGGCCCGGGGGACCGCGGGGTCATCCCCGCTTCCGTGCCGCGACGCGACGTGCATCTCTCGATCCCACGACCGCCCGCCACCGCCCGCGAGACGAGCCTGCAAGGGATACTCGACCGGATCTGCTCCACCGAGGCCTCCGAGGGCCCCTGGACGGCTTCGGACGGGCAGTGCATGGATATCTCGGCGAGGTGGGTCCAGCGCCTGGCTCGTGAGGGGGTCGAGTCGTGGATGCGGGTCGCCGATCCTGCCGGCGGACACCGGAGCGCGGTCGATCCCCGGCTCGTGGGCAAAACCCATGCTTACGTGTGGCTCCCGTCCGAGAAAACGGGGCCCGTGCTGATGGATCCCACGATCCGGCAGTTCTTCACCGAGCCACACGGGAAGATTCCCGAGATCTTCGTGGGGTCCGAGAACGACCTCCGGGCCCTGTTCCGGGCTCACCGGAGCCAGCTCCGGGCCGAGATCCAGGAAGACCCCCATGCCGGCACCTATGAACCGGACGAGTTCGTCTCCGTGGCGTACGGCCTTGGCCCCCACGCGGATCGGCGGATGGAGGTCCACCTCGGCTGAAGCAGGGCCCGTCCCCTTCAGGGCTCTCTGGCCAGGTCACGGGCCACCCGGGCCAGCAGACGCGGCAGGCGGGGGCCGGGCCGGCTTGCGAGGTCGGCGGGCAGGGGGAGGAACCGGGCCCGAGGAGCCCGCGCCCTGACCGGCCCGATGTCGACATCGTCGGGATACATGATCAGGGTGGGCGGCAGCGCCACCAGACGCTCGTCCGGATAGAGGGCGTACCCGGGCCGCAGGGCGAGGTTCGTGATCCCGAGGTGCCCAAGCAGATCGTCCAGGTAGGTTCCCGGACCGGCCACCATGACCGGCCGATGCCAGATGACCCAGAGCGCGGACCGTCCGGGCGGGAAGGCCTTCACCCGGGCGAGGTCGCTCCGGTAACGCCGGGCGAAGTCCAGGCCCGAAGGCCCGAGGACGGGGGCGAGCGCTTCGGCGTGACGAGCGGGTGCATCCAGGCGATCGCCCGGAAGGACCACCACCGGGACCTTCAGGAGCCGCTGGAGGCGGTCGAGCCCGATCCCGGACCCCTCGACGGCCAGCACCAGATCCGGGCGAAGGGTCACGAGGCGCTCGGTGGAAACGTGTTCGGCGTCTCCCACGACCGGAAGGCGCCGGGCCTCGGCAGGAAAATCACTGTGGCGGGAAACCCCCACCACGCGCTTGCCGAAGCCGGCGGCGAACAGGGTCTCCGTGACCGAGGGCGCGAGGGCGACCACCCGGTGCCGGGGGCGAGGAGGCACGGGCTGACCGAGGACGTCTCGCAAACCCGCCGTCTCGGGGAGCCGGTCAGGAGTCGCCTTCGCGGGGTCAGAGGCTGCGCCCCCCGCGAGCAGGACCACGAGCCCCGCGAGGCCGATCCACAAATAAGTCACGACAACCACTTACTTACATGACGAACAGTCAATAATGACAAAACATCAATCCTGAGCACGGACCTCACCAGGCACGAGGTTGACATGTCTCACCTGCCAGCTGCCCCGGTGTCCCTCGATGACCGTGAGGCTGAGCGGGTCGATCGAGATCGTGAGGACCCGATCGAGCGGCATGCCCAGGCACTGAGCGAGGATGCACCGGATCACCCCGGCGTGGGCCACCACCGCGACCTGCCGATCCTCGACGCGCCGGGACCACATCTCG
>JBIIHZ010000080.1:0-7511 GCA_044235265.1 Candidatus Sericytochromatia bacterium | reverse complement strand
CCCGTACAGCGAGACCCCCAGGTCGGAGTACTTGTAATCCCAGGCGAACTGGTGACCGACAACCTCGACCGTCAGGTCGGGCTTCGGCACGTTCTCGAGGTAGCGGATCGACTTGTAGGTCGGGATGGCCACCACGATGAGGGCGATGGTCGGAATGATGGTCCAGATCACCTCGAGCGCGGTGCTGCCGTGGAACTGGGCAGCCTGACGATCCGGCCGATAGCGATACCGGATGAGAACGTAGGCCATCGCTCCCCAGACACCGACGAAGATGACCAGGGTGATCCAGTAGATGATGTTGTAGATGCCATCCACGTTGTCCGCGATGGGGGTGGCATTGTTCAGGCCACCCACCGCCCAGGCCGGATGGGCAAGAGCCAGGACGAGCAGGGCGGACAGAAGTCCCACCGCTCGCGCCGGCCATTTAGCAGGGAAGAACACGAATTGCCTCCAAGTCTGGGCGACGCCTAGAAGACGTAGAGCGAGAAGAAGAGCAGGATCCAGACAACGTCGACGAAATGCCAGTACCAGCCGGCACCCTGCAACGCGAAATGATCTGCCTTCGAGAAATGACCACGCGTCGCTCGGACCAGGTTCACGAGAATGAAAATGGCGCCGACGATGACGTGCATCCCGTGGAAGCCCGTGAGCATGTAAAAGGCATTGCCCAGCAGACCGCTGGTGAAAGCCAGGTGCGAATGGCTCCACTCGTATGCCTGGCCCCCGATGAACACCACGCCCAGCAGGACCGTCAGGAGCAGACCGGTGACGAGACCCCGGCGATCGTCCTTCATCAGCGAGGCCTCGGCATATGTGTAGGTCATGCCAGAGGTCAGCAGGATGAGCGTGAGGGCGATCGGCAGCATCAGGTTCTCGGCGATGGGCTCCGAACCCGCCGGCGGCCAGAGGGCCGAACCGGACCGGGTGTAGAAATAGAAGCCGAAGAAGGCCGCAAAGAACATGACCTCCGAAGCGATGAACAGAATCATCCCCAGCTTGAGGTCGGTCAAAGGCTTGTGGGCATCGGACGCAGCGTGCGCGGTCATCAGGGTGCCCGTGCGGGCCTCGTGGATCAGGTCCCGCCACCAACCGACCGTTCCGACGATGGTGAGGATGGCTCCAAGGATCAGGACCAGCCGGCCCTGGGCAGCGTAGGTAAAGCTGAAAGCCAGGCCAAGCGCCATCATCACGATTCCGAGCGCCCCGACCGGAGGCCAGGGGTTGGTATCGACATGGGGATGATCGGCGTGACCGTGCTCGTGGGCGAGTTCGTTCACAGATGGATCTCCTTGCAGGGTCCGGGACCCGTCCAGGGCATCGACGAGATCGGGGCTGCGAGCTGGCGCAGCAGCCCCGGGCAAGGCATACAAGCCTGGTCAAGCCACATGCTATCACGAGTACCCCGGGAGGGGGCGAACGCTGCATTCGAAAGGCCGCCCCGTGATACGATTCCCGTTCACCTCCCCGCATCCAGGAGTCTGATCGATGGCCACTCGTTCTCCGCTGCCCATCCTGTTCGCCACGCTGTTCGCAGCCATGACGGGCTTCGGGATCGTCATCCCGACCCTTCCCTTCCTGGCCACGCGTTTCCACCTCGGCCCCGGAGAGCTGGGCTTGCTGCTGGCGAGTTACTCGGCCATGAACGTGGTGTTTGCACCCATATGGGGACGACTCTCAGACCGAATCGGGCGGCGTCCCGTGATGATCGTCGGCGCCCTGGGCCTCGGGCTCTCCTTCGTGGGATACGCGCTGTCGCAAGCCCCCTGGATGCTGTTCGCGGCCCGACTGATAGGGGGAATCCTCGGGGCGGCGCTCCTTCCGACAGCAAAAGCCTACGCAGCCGACCTTGCCACGGACGAGACCCGCCCGCGGATCCTGGGCATCCTCGGGGCCGGCCTCGGGCTGGGGATGGTCGTCGGTCCTGCCCTGGGCGGGGTGGCCTCGAGGTGGTTTCCCGAGGCACCGTTCTGGCTAGCAGCCACGATGACACTCGTGACAGCGGCTCTCGTGATGAGTGCCCTGCCCGATGCGCCCGTGAGCGTTCCGGCAAATCATGGGCTCCTGGGCAGCATGCGTCGAGCCGGACGCGATCTCGCCCCACTGGCCTCGCTCTCGTTCACGCAGATGCTCGCCTTCACGGCCATGGAGGCGACCTTCGTCCTGTTCGGTCACGATCGATTCCAGCTGGATGCGATGGATATCGGGCTGATGTTCCTGGCCATGGGTCTCGTATCCGCCGGATTCCAGGGCAAGGGCGTGGGCCGGACGATCGAACGGCTCGGTGAAATGGGGGCCGCTCGGATCGGGTGTCTCGCGCTGATCGTCGGCTTCGTGGGAGTCCCTCTCGCCCCCAGTGTGCCCATGCTGACGATGGCGTTCTGTGCCTTCGGGATCGGCTCGGCACTGCTCCGCACCAGCATTGCGGCGAGCGCGGCCCGACGGGGCACACAGGGCCACGGCGTTTCGATGGGCATCGTCGATGCATCCGACTCGCTTGCCCGGGTCCTGGGCCCACTCGTGGGGGGGGCCCTCTATGCGCGCACGGCGACCCTGCCCTATCACGCAGGAGCTGCGGTGGTCTGCATCGCACTGGCTATCACCTGGATAGTCGAACGAGGCCCGGTAGCGGACCGGGTGGGTTGACCACGAGAGAAGAAGGGGGGGGCAAGGGTGCCCGCTCCCCTTCCGTTCTTCCTGGGAAGGTCCCGGGGAGAACGGGGTGCAAGAAACGAATGAGGGGGGCAGCAGAGCTGCCCCCCTCACGTTCAGGTCTTGCGCCTTGATCAGCGAAGCGCCTTCACCTGTTCGGCCGTGACCTTGGAACCCGTGTTGCCCCACGATGTGCGCTCGTGATTCACGACTGCCGCAATTTCCTCATCGGAGAGCTGCGGGAACGCAGGCATCTGACCGTTGTAGGTCTGACCGAGAACCTTGATCGGTCCCTGAAGTCCCTTCAGGACGATCTTGATGTGCTCCGAACCATCGCCCTGGGTGGTGTACTCCGAACCCTTGAGGGGCGGGAACATGCCAGGCATGCCTTCACCCGTGCCCTGGTGGCAGGACGCGCAGTTGGCCTTGTAGACCTCTTCACCATTCACGGGACCCTTGTGGACAGGGGCCGCGGCTGCGGGCTCGGCAGGCTTGACGTAAGCCACTTCCTTGACCTTGGCATCGTTGGAGACGAGACCAGGGGGCACGGTCTGCTTCTTGAGGCTGAGCACGTACGTGATCAGCGCGTCCAGATCCTGCTCGCTGAAGCCGAACGCCGGCATGATGGAGCCAGACGAAACCGCCTGGGGGTTCGAGAAGTGGAGACGATGCCAGGTCACCACATCGTGATGCAAGTGACCACGCTTGGCTTCTTCCTGGATCTCCGGCCCGAAGACACCTTCAAGCGCACTCTTCTTGAGGTGCTCGAAGTTGAACTGCTCAGGAACCTTGTCCCCCTCGTAGGTCAGCTCAGGCCCGATGTTGCCACCCTCGTCACCGAACTTGTGGCAGCTCGCGCAGTTCTTCTCCTGGACGATCTGACGACCGCGGAACAGCTTGGGGGCACCCAGGGCCACCCACTTGGTCGGGTCCTGGTGGCACTGGGCACAGGACGCCTGAACGTAGCGCGTCAGGTTCTCACGATCACCAAGCATGGGGTAATCCCATTTGTGAACGAAGCCGTGAGCAGCCTCGGTCGTGGTGGCAAGACCCTGACCCTGGTGACAGCTGGTGCAACCCACCTTGTCGACGGGGTGCTTGACCGTGTACAGCTCGGCATCCGGGTGAGCCGTGAAGGGAGCCGGCGCATCGGCGTACTTCGGGTCGTCAATGCCCACGTGGCACGTGATGCAGCGATCCGTGCGATGCAGATCGGTGAGCATCAGCTGCTTGATGGCAACAGCATCCATCATGGGCTGAGAAGGGGCAGGTTTGCCCTCTGCTTCGGCCACGAGGCGCTGCTTTTCGTAGAGACCTTCGAGGTACTCGATGTGAGCCCGCTGGGTCTGCATCCACTCGCGATTGCCGTCCTGCCATGTGGCCACCGCAAACAAGGTGACCAGCACGACCGCGAGCACCGCGAACCATGCCAGGACGTCTAGGTCCAGCTTCTTGTTGTTCATGTGCGACTGCGATCCTTACTAATGGGAGGTCCTGGCCGTCTAGAAGACGGTGAAGATCCCGTCCTTCCAGGGCCAGGCCCACTCCCATCCGGGCCCGCGGAAGAAGACCCCGATGTAGGTGAGCACGGCGACCAGCGAGACAAAGAAATTGAAGAGACCGACCGAGAAGGGCCGATCGAGGATGTTCATCGACGGATTGCGATCGATGTAGGGAATCGCCATCAGACCGACGATGATGAGACCAGGGATGAACACCCCGGCCCAGTTGGGCGGGAAGTAGTGGAGCATCTCCTGGAGATTCAGGAAGTACCAGGGAGCCTTCGCAGGGTTCGGCGTCAGCCCCGGGTTGGCCAGCTGCTCGAGGGGCGCATTGAAGACGAGCCCCATGACCGTGATGACAGCCGTGACCAGCAGGATGACGACAAGTTCACGCATGAACACGTGCGGCCAGGTGAAGACCAGCATCTGGCCTTCCTTCTCCTTGCGATAACCCTTCACGCCACGAACGACGGAATACAGGCCACTCTGCTCCCCGGTCTGACCGGGATTCTGGGTCGTGTTTGCCATGTGGAGAATGCCTCAGGAATCGAAACGGAGGTTGGACGACACGGGTTCGTTGGGATCACCGATCCCACCATCCTTGCGGATCCGCCAGAAGTGAATGGCGAGCAGGACGAGCACCGAAAGCGGAAGCACGATGGTGTGCAGGACGTAGAAGCGCAGGAGGGCGTTCTGGCCGACCAGGTTTCCACCCAGCAGGGCGAACTTGATCTGGGGGCCGACGAACGGCGCGTACTTGGCCATGTTGGCCCCGACCGTGATCGCCCAGATGGCCAGCTGGTCCCAGGGAAGCAGATAGCCGGTGAACGACAGGAGCAGCGTGAGCACCAGCAGGATGACCCCGATGACCCAGTTGAACTCGCGAGGAGCCTTGTAGGATCCCGCGTAGAAGACCCGGCACATGTGCAGGAAGGTGAACAACACCATCAGGTGGGCGGACCAGCGATGCATGTTGCGAATGATCATCCCGAAGCTGACCGCGAACTCCAGGTCCTTCATGTTGTCGTAGGCCTGGGCCGTGGATGGGATGTAATAGAACATCAGCGCGATGCCCGTGATCGTGAGCAACGCGAAGAGGACCGTCGTGGTGGTGCCCAGCCAGAAGGTCGTCGTCATGCGCATGCTGCGCACCTTCGACTTGACCGCGTGCAGGTGGAGGAAGACGTTCGTGAACGTCACCATCTGCTGATTCTTGGGCGTGCTGGGCCAACCGTGGCGGAAGACCGACTTCCAGAGCCGGCTCCCGAAAACGATGTTGGTAAGGTCGTTGATCACGGAGAATCCTCGATTTCAGCGGTGAGCAGCGAAGTTCAGGCCTTGTGGAAGTCGGCCGCGGTGGTGACCTGTCCGAGGTCGACCAGCAGCTGTCCATCCTTCGCATCCTGGATGACGAAGTGGTCGAGGCCACGCGGGGCGGGACCGGCCACCCGTTCACCGTCCGGGGAGTAGATGGAGCCGTGGCACGGGCAGATGAACTGGCTTCCGGACCAGTTGACCGTGCAACCCAGGTGCGCGCAGACGGCGGAGATGGCCTGGAATCCCTCCGGCACGCGGCGAATGAAGACCTTCTTGTCCGCGATGAAGGTGACGGAGTTCTGCCCGAACCTGGTCGCCTCACCGATCTTCAGGCGGTTGGAAGGCTCATACAGCACGTTCGGAAAGAGATAGCGGATGCCCCCGATGGCGGTACCACCGAGAGCAGCGGCGATGGCGCCGAAGCCGACGGTCGCGAGAAAGGCGCGACGGGTCATGTCTGCCTGTTCAGCCGCCTGGGCATCGGAGGGCCCGTGGGTGTTCGTGCCGGGTGGGGTCGCCATGGGTTTTCGAACCTCCTGCTAGATGACCTGGATGCCTTCACGAGCACGGAAGGTGGCTGGTGAGGGTCTCGCGCATCTATTTAACCACATCGAGACGGATCCTTTCAGCGCGACGGATCCGGAGTCGCTTTGATTCTCGGGCGCTTGGGACGTGGCGACAGGAGGTACTGGACGAGGATCCGGGCTTCCTCCTCCGTCACCCCCAGCTCAGGCATCGGATCCAGGGGGTTCTCGGCCCGGGGATGCACGAGATAAGCCGACAGTGAGGCGGCATCCACGGGAGGCTTTCGCTTGTAGAGCTTCGAGAGTTCCGGCCCCAGCTGTCCCTTCGCCGACGGATTCCCCTTCAAGACATGACAGGCCACGCAGCCCTTGCGGGCGAAGACGGCCTCTGCCCGGTCGAGTTGTTCGAGCGTGAGTTCGGGTGGCATGGGTGCGACAGCCAGCAGGAGCATGACCCAGGGACGCTTCAAGGACGATCTCCTCTCGCTCGCAGGGACCTAGCCCCCGACGTACAGCCTCGGAAGCCTGCGACCGAGCCCGCAGATGATCTCGTACGGGATGGTCTCGAGCTTATCGGCCCAGGATGCCACGGCAATCTCACGATCCCCGTCCCGACCGAGGACCGTGACCGGTTGCCCGGGCAGGACCTCCAGTCCGGTCACATCGACGGTGCACTGGTCCATGGAGACCCGCCCAACCAGCGGGCAAGGCACCCCCCCGACCAGCACATGCTCGCGGTTTCCGAGGGCTCGCGGTACGCCATCACCATACCCGACGGGCAACAGCGCGATCTTGCTGGGGCGGGCGGTCACGAAGGTGCCCCCGTAGCCGATCGCCACTCCCGCGGGGACGTCCCGGACCTGCGTGACGCGCGCGACGATGCGCATCGCCGGAGTGATGGCGAAGGGCATCCGGTCGCCCTCGACGGGGGAGAGCCCGTACACGGCCAGGCCCGGACGGACCATGTCGAGGTGGGCCTCGGGAAAGTTGACGGTGGTCGCGCTGTTCGCGACATGCCGCAGCACCTCGGCCGGCAAGGCCAGCGAGCGATCCAGGTCGCGAAACCTTTCCAGTTGACGGCTCGTCGCGCCACCACCGGGGATCTCCCCGGATGCCATGTGAGTCTCGAGCCCGGCCAGAACGAGCCACTCCGAGGAACGGATCCGCTCGACCAGCGCGGGTGCGTCACCGAGAGAGATTCCCACGCGGGTCATGCCGGTATCGACCTTGAGATGGACGTGAGCCAGTCGCCCGACGGATCGTGCCGCAGCCTCGCAGGCCTCGAGGTGCCACAGGTCGCTGACGGTGAGATGCAGGTCGACCTGGAGAGCCTGCTGGCAGGCCTCGGGCACGATGAGACCGAGCAGCAAGATCGGCTGGTGAACCCCGAGTTCTCGCAGACGCAGAGCCTCGGACACGGTCGCGACCCCCAGCCAGTCCGCCCCGGAGGCGAGCGCCAGCCGCGCCGCCCTGGAGGCCCCGTGTCCGTACCCGTCGGCCTTCACGACGGCCATGACGC
>JBIIHZ010000079.1:0-7518 GCA_044235265.1 Candidatus Sericytochromatia bacterium | reverse complement strand
GCAGGGAGGGGGCGCGCATGGATGACTCGACCGGCGATTTTTTCACCTTCCGCAAGGGCGAGTTCCGCACGCGCTCGCTGGAAGAGGTACTCGGCAAGGGCCCCGAGAAAGTGGTCCGCAACGAGTATGAGCAGATCGAGGAGCTGCTGACCCTGCGTCGCAAGATGGCTGAACTCGCCCACGCGATCGCCCGTCGCCTCGAAAAGCCGAGCGAGGCCCGCGAACTCGAGGCCCTGGACCGCCAGATCAGGCAGTTGCAGCGTCACTTCGAGTCCCTGAAGCAGATGGATCAGACGCTCTAGCGACGCGACCCCGGTCTCGATCACCCGCGGTCGCCCTGAACATGTCCTCGCTACCGGAGGCTCTGGACCGATCCCGAGCGTTCCCCGAGGAGCGTCCAGGTCAGCCCGGGCACGTCGAGCCGCCAGACCCGCTGTTCCGAGATGTCGAGCGCGTAGGCCACCTCGTGGCTGTCCGAGAAGACCAGCGTGTCCAGGTAGGCCTCGGGCAACTGGTCTTCCAGGATGGTCCACCCGGACTGCTCGGTATACCGGAACAGCCGGCCTCCCGGTGCGCCCCGCTCGATCGCCAGCCCGAGGTCGCCGGCCGTTGCAAGCTGGACGATCTGGGGATCTCCGACACCTGTCCGGGCCGGAAGGAAGGTCTGCGTCCAGGCCGAGCCGTTCCAGGTCGCCAGGGTGTCGCCAGACCACTGCCGGGTGCCGCGCGGCAGGCGGCCCTCGTTCACGAGGACGACGTGTACGTTGCCGTGACTACCCGGAGCGACGCTCCGGATCCCGACGACGTCCGCGCCGGGGAGCGGGATGCGGTCCATCGCGTCGTTCCGGACGTGCCACAGGTCCTTCCCTCCGACCCACGCGTCGCCGGACTTGCTCCAGCGGACGGTCTTGAATTCCGTCTCGGGGCCGATCTGCAGGGCGGGGTCGTCGTGCACCAGGGCCTTCCAGCTCGCTTCGTCGCCCTCGCACGCGAGCATCGTGCCCCGGTTGCCGACGGCCAGGACCTGGTAGTCCTCACCGTCGCCAAGGACCGACACGTCCATCAGCTTCCGCCCGACGAGCTGGTCGGTCGCCATGCCCACCCAGACACTCCGGGTGGCATCCCAGCTGTAGAGGCCGTTCCCCACGGCCCACCCGTGCTTGCCATCTGGGGTGAACGCATAGGCCTTCCGGCTATGGACGGGTGGCAACCGATCCGCCAGGAGCTGTTTCACACCCCGCGAGATGCGCCAGATGCCGTCCGCGTTTTCCAGGATGGGGCCGCTGGGCGAATCGAACAGGGCCGCCACGTCCCGTGCCCAGGAAGCGGCAGGCAGTCCGGATTCACCGGGGAGCGTGGACGAGACGGGGTCGAGTTGCCCCACCTTGCCTGAAAGGAGCGCGTTGCCCGGGACGCCGGTCAACGATCCCCGGGTCGTTCTGGGGAGGGTGAGCGAGCCGTAGCTGCCCTCGCATGCGGTGACGAGCAGCAGGGCGAGGCAGCCAGCCTGGCTCCAGCGGGGGATCATCGGGGGCCTCCAGGGGGAACGAGGTCGACGGGGATACCGATCAGCAACGAATCGCACTCCAGCGATTCGGGATCCGTGAGCGTCTTCACGGTCATGACGTCCAGGACCAGCTGAGGAGAGGCGGGAAGGGGCGACGGCACCTCGAACGAGCCCCGGTACAGGCCGGGGAGGCCATCCGTTCCCGCCTCGGCGAGCAGGATGCGGTCCCGCAGGGGGGGGAAGGTCACGAAGACGTGGCAGCCTGCAGCGGGCGTTCCTGTGTCGAGCTGGAGGGTCACCTCGAGGGTCTGTCCCGTCTCGACTCTCGGGTAAGCCGAGAGAGGGGCCGTCCGGTCGGGGGCCCCGCTGTAGGCGACGCCGCCCCGCGGCACGACCGAGAACGAGGCCACTCCGATGCCTCCCGGGACGGTTCTGAGGCTGAATGGCGAGACCTCGGTCAGCGACCATCCCGAGGGGCCCCTGCCGAACCGGGCCTGGCGCGTGGCCAGATCGCGGAAGGGCTTGCGCACCAGCCGGCGTTGCAGGGGATAGTCCGCCAGAAGCGTCCCGCCCCGTTCCACCGAGAAGGTCGCTTCCGCCGTGACGAGGTCTGCACGGGTTTGAAAAAACTCCACGCTCATGCGGTCGATCACGGGCGCCTGGACCTGGATGCCCCGGGGATACGAGCGTCCCCAGCGTGCCGGAAGGTCGGGCAAGGGAGCGTCGCCCAGGGAGAAGATCCCCACGCCCTCATGAACCAGGGTTCCCGGTTCGAACAGCCGCCGTACCGGAGCCGTTTCGAGCAGCTGTCCCAGCTGGTCACGCGCTTCCCGGATCGGAAAGTTCGGCCCCGAGGTCGGAACGGGGATCGGAGGGTTCACGGGCGAGGGACTCGGACCCGGGACGAGGCCCGGGAACAGCCCACCGAGCAGCCCGCAACCGCCCTGGACGAGGCCCAGGCAGACGAGCAGTGGCATGGTGAAGGTGAGCCGGTTCCTCATCTGGAAAACCTCGCGCCGTGGGCCTTCCTGGCTCATCAGAGCCGCGTGGGACGCTGCACGATGTCGCCGGACAGCGCATCGATCAGGTACTTGCCCCGGACGTAGATCTGCCGGGCCTGGGGAACCGGCTGGTACACGACCTTGCCCGGTGCCCCGCGATCGAACGATGTGTTGCTCGCGGGAGCCTGGATGACAGCCGTGTTGCCCCGGGATCCATCTCCGGTGGGCGTAGCCCAGGCCTGGTCGGAGTCCGGTGCATAACACTCGGAACTATACCCGGATCCGCTGCTCGAGAACCCCCCGGATCCGGTCGTGACCGTCTGGCGCCAGGACATGCTGCCGCTGCTCCGGACGCCCATGACCGTGCGCTCGGCGTAGCTCGAATCGATCGAGTAGACGACTCGCCCGGCAGGAGTAGTCGTGAGAGACACCTCCATTCCCGGATCGGCCACGCCCATGCCGATGTCCAGCGCCGTGGCGATCGCCTCGTCGAGCAGGATCGTCTTCGAGAACTCGATCGGCTGGTTGCGGCTGAACGCGTCACCGTAGCGCGGGGCGAGCAACTGACCCTGACCGGTGTACACCAGCTTGAGCTGGGTCGACTTCGGAGGCAGGGCCGACAGGGTGGACACGGCCGGGATGCTCGCGGCAACGGCCGGTGCGGGGGACCCCTCGTTCGGCGCGGCCCCGATCGCGCCGGTCTGGGGCGCAGGGGTGGCCGACGGAAGGGGCGCTGCGATCAACCCGGACACCGGCTGGGCGACGGGAACCTCGAAGATGAACTCCCACGCGCTGGTCCGGGCGATGCGGGAATTGGTTCCGACCATCGTACCGTGGATCTCGAGCAGTTTCGCGTCCGGGGCCAGCTGGGCCAGGTACTGGCGAACCGCGTGGTTCGCATCGGCGAGGCTCGAACCGTCGGCTTCGTAGACGGCGCCGAGCGAAAGCGCGGGCTTTGCGCCCGTGGGTGGAACGTACGTCGTGACGGGCCAGACGAAGCAACCCGGAAGGGTGGTGATCACGAGGGCGAGGGCGGCGAGGCGTTTCATGGTGCGTTCCTCCAGGAATCGGGGGCCGATGAGATGACCATAGCCCGGTCTGGATCACGGCACCGATCACGGAATCGGCCTGCCGAAACGTTATCGAGGAATTTTTTTGATCACGTGATCACGGAAGGTCACGTTCCGAGACTCGCGGCGAGAGCCCGTGATTCCGGGTCCGGTTCCACGCCCAGCTCGGTCGACAGCACGTCCTCGAGCTGCCGGAAGAGCCGCATGGCGCTGGGACGCTGTCCACGAGCGGCCAGGATGCGCATCTTGACCCGGTAGGCGGTCTCTGCACAGCGATCGACGCCAATCAGGCGGTCGGCCCAGGCGAGCGCCGCCTCGTCGTCTCCGGCTCGCTCCAGCAGGGCGAAGAGCTGGTCATGGGCGGCCAGGATGCGCTGATGCCAGTTCTCCTGCACCGTCTGGACCCAGTACCACTCCGTCAGATCGGCCAGGAATCGCCCCCGATAACGGACGAGGGCCGCCTCGAGGTGGCGTCTGGTCTGGATGGGGTCCTCTGATGCCTGACGGGCCTGATCGAGCCGGTAACCGACCTCGCGCACGTCGAGATCCACCGGGACGGCCGTGTTGAAGACGTACCTTCCCCCCTGGTACGCGATGTACCGGCTGGGGGCCTGCTTCTCGAGATCGGGTTCGAGGGCCTGTCTCAGCCGCGAGAGGATCATCAGGATCGCGGCCCGGGAGACCTCTTCCTCACCGTACACGAGTGCGGACAGCTGTTCCCGCGTGACCCCGTCGGGATGGTGCAGCAGGTAGGCCAGCACGAGGCGGGTGCGCGAGCCCTGCCACTGCCGTGCCGGGATGACCCCGTCGGGCGTCTCGACCTCGAACGGGCCGAAACAGCGGGCCACGAGCCGGGCGCCGGGTACCTCGGGCTCGACGGGCGTGGGATCGGACGGTCCCTGGGGGGGCGTTCCCGCGGTCTCGCGGCCCCCCCTTTCCAGCTCGGCGGGCAAGGGCCAGCGATTCTCCCGGCACAGGCGCTCGGCCCGTTCCCGGTGGCTTCCTGCCGCGGGGTGCCCCTCCCCTTCGCACGCCCGGGCGAGATAGGCGGCGATCACGGCCTCCCGGAATCGATACCCCTGGTGGCGACAGGTCTCGAGGGCAAGATCCAGGATGTGTCGGGCGCGCGCGAACTCGCCCGTCGCCGTCCAGAGGAGGCCCTGGGCGACCTGAAAGTCGATCATGCCTGGAGCTTCGAGGGGCAGATCCCGGTGGGCCACGGCCCGGTCCAGCAGCTCCCTCGCGCGTTCGAGCTGCCCCTGGGTGCGCGCCAGGTCGGCCTGACCGACCAGGGCCAGAGCGGCCAGCGGGCGATCGCCCAGATCGCGGGCGAGCCGTCCCGTCGCCTCGAAGTGCTCGTCGGCGATCGCGAGCTGGCCCGTGCGCGCCGCCGTCATGCCCAGCGTGAGCCGGGTCCATCCGGTGTCGCGTGGCGAGCCCGCCTGGTCCGCGAGGGCCAGCGCCGTCTCCCCTTCCTGCCAGGCCGCTTCGTACTCCGTGAGCTGCATGTGCAGCGTCGCGAGGTTGGTGTGCGTCGCCGCGTGGGCCCTCCGGCCGGCCGAACTCGCCAGGCGGATGGACTCCCGGTACGTGGCCGCCGCGCGCTCGAAGTCGCCCTCGCGCGCCAGCAGCAGGCCCAGGTTGTGCTGGACCTTGCTCTCACCGAGGGCATCCCCCGCCTGGCGGTAGAGGCTTCCGGCCTGCTCGAAGGCGTGGCGGGCCTCGCGGATCTCGTGCGCCATCTGGGCCATCATCCCCGTGACGTTCCAGGCGAAGGCGCGGGCGGCGGGTTCCGTCTCGCCGAGCGTCTCCAGGGCTTCGCGGGCCAGCTCGCGGGCCCGGGCATCCCCGCGCGAGCCCAGGCATGCCGCCCGCGTGGCGAGGATCCATCCCAGGGCGCTCGTCTCGCCCCCTGCGCGAGCGAGTCGCTCGGCCGTATCGAGGCTCGCGAGGGCAGCTTCCATGCGGCCCGTGAGCCGCGCGGACTCGGCCCGGAACTGATGAGGCCAGGGGGAACGCTCGTGCCAGGCACCGGGGAGCAGCTCCAGGGCCCGGTTGAGGGCCTCATGCCGCGCCTCGGCCAGGTAGACGGGTGCCATCTCCCGGAGGATGGCGATCGCCAGGGTCTCGTCACCGGCGGCCACGGCGCACTCGAGCGCCATCTCGGGACGCCGGTGGCGCAGGGTACCGGCCGCGCGCCTCAGATGCTCGGCGTGGCGATCGCTCGCCCACGTTTCGCGGGCCCGGACTCGCAGGAACGTTTCGAAGATCGGGTGATAGGCCCCCGTATCGGCCTCGTCGAGCCGTAGCAAGAGGTTCATGGCCCGCAGCCGTCGGATCCGGGTCTGGGGTTCCTCGAAACCCAGGTCCCGGCAGGTCGCGGGTTCGACCACCCCCAGGTGGGCCGTACCGAGCAGGAAGTCCTGCATCACCGGGTCCTGGCGGCTGAAGACCTCCTCGGCGAGGTAATCGAAGGCCGAGCTGGCCGCCCAGGACAGGCCGTTCGTCGAGGGAGGCTGCTGGGCCGCCAGCACGAGCGTGGCTGCCCAGCCATCCGTCCAGGTCACCAGTTCGTCCGCCTCGCGCTGGCTCCAGTCGCGTCCCGAGAGCTTCGACACCAGGTGGATCGCCTCCCCGGCCTCGAAGCGCAGGTCCGTGATCCCGACCTCCACGAGCTGCCGCCGGACCCGCAGCATGGGCAGGGGCAGGTCCGGGTCATGGCGGCTGACGAGCACCAGCTGGAACCGCTCGGGCAGATACGAGACGAGCATCGCGACCACGTCGCGTATGGCGGGGTTGTCCTGGACCGCGTGAAAGTCGTCGAGCACCCAGATGAGCGGCTCGTCCTCGTGATAGGCGAGCTCCTCGATGAGCCCGTCCACCAGAGGTCGCCAGGTCCGGTCGTCGCCGTCCAGCGTGGCCAGCCGTTCGAGCGACCGTGGAAGCACGCCGCCTCCCAGGGCCCGGTCCAGGCTACCGACCAGGTACTTCATGAAGCCCGGGATGTCCGCATCCCAGGCCTCCAGTGCCACCCAGGCATGGCGGATGCCGCTGTGGTGCACGTACGAGGCCACGGTCGTGCTCTTCCCGTACCCGGGCCCCGCGCTCACGAGCGTCAGCCGGGCAGCCGGATCCAGCCCGCGCGCGAGCTTCGCAAGGGCAACGGGGCGCGGCACGAACTCCTCCGGGAGGACGGGCACCTGGATCTTGCGCCGGATCAGGGTGGGGGCGTGGCTCTGCATGCAGGCAACCTTCGAAGGGGACCGCGCCCCATGTACCCGCGCTCGGGCGCCCAATCCCGCCTGGAAGCCCCTCGTTCGCGTCATGCCTGCTCACCACGCCCTTCGTGCGCCCTGGTGTGGCCCCCGTTCCCGGGTACGGGCAGAGTCGCGGATGTCGTTTTCCCCGGACCTCCCGACCGGGAGAGTCCTGTCCCGAAAGGGTCGGCCATGCGCACCGTCAAGAAATGGGAGCCCCTCGGTGAGATCGATGCCCTCCGGACCCAGGTGGACCGGATGTTCGACCAGCTGTTCGGTCGTATCGGTCGCACCTGGCCGACGTTCGGCCTCAAGGGCCTGTTCCTGCCCCCGACCGAGGTCTACGAGACCGAGACGGACGTCGTCGTGAAGGTCGAGCTGCCCGGCCTCGATCCCAAGGACGTCACGGTCGAGATCTCGGAGGACTGCGTCCAGATCTCGGGCGAGCAGAAGCTCTCCAAGGACATCCAGGAAGACAGCTACTTCCAGTCGGAGCGCCACTACGGCACCTTCGAGCGTCAGATCCCCTTGCCCAACCTCATCAAGGACCAGGAAGCCAAGGCCACCTTCAAGCACGGCATGCTGACGATCCAGGCCCCCCTGGCCCAGGTCATCCGCAAGCCGAAGGTCCACAAGGTCTCCATCCTCACCGAGTGATGACCCCGCGGGGGCAGGCCCGCTCC
>JBIIHZ010000078.1:0-7548 GCA_044235265.1 Candidatus Sericytochromatia bacterium | reverse complement strand
GATCTGAAGGCTTTGCAGGAGGTCTCGTTCGGGGACTGGCTCGCCCGGAAGAGCGGTCTCTCGCCGCTTGCTCAGGCGCTCGTGCGGGCCGAGACGGAGCCCGAGTTCGGGCAGTCGGCCGATGCGATCAGTGCCCTCGACGGGATCGACGAGTGGCACATCTTTTCGGGGAATGGCGTCGGGTCGCATCACGTGGTGGGCGGCAACCAGCGCCTCGCCGGGGCCCTGGCCGATCGAATCGGACGGGAACGCATCCACCTGGGGGCCCAGGTCACGCGCATCGCCCGGTTCCGGGATCACGTCGACGTGACGGCCCTCGACACCGCGACCTACACGGTCCGCCACTTCCGGGCCCGTCACGTCGTGACGACCATGCCGCTCTTCCGGCTCTACGAGATCCAGCTGGAGCCCCCGCTCGTGCCTGCCGTGCAGCAGGCCATCGGCACGCAGACCTGGGGGGCCTACTTCGTGGCGCACATCGTCCTGGATCGGCGGGCCGAGCGCTTCTGGCACCGCGACGGACAGGACCTGTTGCCCATGCTCACGGGCGGACCGCTGGGCGTGATCTACGGCGGCAATCCGCCCGAGGGCCCCACGGATTCGACCCTCCTGAACCTGCTCGTCACGGGACCGCATGCCGAGGCTTACAACGCTCGGACGGGCTCGGTGGACGACGTTCGCAAGGCGATCGCCCCCGAACTCGAGAAACTCTGGCCCGGCATCGGTCGGGACGTTCGCTACATGACGTTCGTGCGGTACCATCCCCGGGCGATCGCGGGCTGGCCCGTGGGGCGATCGCGCTTCGACGCCCTCTCGGACGAGGTCCGGCGACCCCAGGGGCGCCTGTATCTGGCCGGGGACTTCACGGAGAACACCCATTCCGATGGCGCCTCGTGGTCAGCCATCCGCGTCGTCCGTCAGATCTGCGCGGCCGAGCACCTGCCGCTCCCAGCAGGCCTTCCCGAACGGCATGCTGCACCGTTACCGGTTCGTTAGTCGCCCGACCGACAACTCGTGCGTGAGGCTGAAACCTGCCGGTGAAGGGTACAGAAACGCCATGCGCATCAGATGTTGTTTTCGAATCGTCTCGGGCTGGGCCCTGGCTTCCCTGGTCAGTTCGTGCCTGCACCAGGGCGGGGTGGTCTTCGGGCAGCCCCCCACGACCGGTGGAGGGATGCCGGCCCCTGCACTCGGCGTGGGCGAGGGTTCCATTCCGGATCCGCTCCATGCAGGTGGGATCGCCTTCGGGAAGGAGCCGACACGCGAGCAATGGCTCGACCTGGTCTCGAACCAGTCGGGCTCGATCGTGGGGGCCGTGGATGGACCCGAGCGGGGTGAAGGCACGACCCCGAGTGGATCGGAGTCCGACCTCCCGTTCGATGCGCTTCGGGCGGCGTCCCTCTCCATCCGGATCCGGACTCTCGACCCCCTCGGTAACGTGCTTTCGGGGGTCGAGATCGAGGCGTATCGCCAGGTGATGGGAACGTCCGTACGCCTGGTGGGTGTCACGGATGCGTCGGGCAGCCTCGACCTCGACCTCGGCGGCCTCAAGGGTCTCTCGAAGAACTTCCTGGCGGGACCCGACCTGTTTCTTCCCGTCTTCGAGCGGTTCACGAATCCCGTCATCACGTGTCGGGATCCGCGGACCGGGCAGATGGCCCTGCTGGCGGAGCCGTGGCGACAGCCGACATGGGACCTGCGTCTCGGGCAACCGGCCATCCTGTCGGGGCGGGTCCGTGGACCCATCAAGGAGGTCGGGATCCCGGGCACGCCGTACCGGTCGACGGTCGATGCTTCCGGCTCATGGTCCATCGGGGACGTGCCGGGCGGCCGTTACGTCCTGACGGCGCGGACCGACCTCGGCGCGGGGGCCACGGTCAGCGTCACGGTGATTCCGGCAGACCGGGTCGAGGTCCCCGTCCTCGAGGAGATCGAGTCCGGGTCCGGTGGCTCTGAGAGCAACCCTGGAGTGATTGACTCCCCTCGAGGCTCCTGGCCGAAAGACTCCCTTGAACCGGGTACGAGCGAGGACTCCACGACCGGGGCGGTCAGCGTGGGTTTGCCGCAGTGAATCCTTGGCGGTTGGCCCTCGTGGGGCATCCCGTGCACCACTCGTGGTCTCCCGACCTGCACGCGTCAGCCCTGGCCCACGCGGGCCTCGAGGGCCAATATGACCTCCTCGACGTGCCCCCGGGAGCGCTGGCAGCCGTGCTTGACCGCATGCGGGCCGGAGAGTTCCACGGCCTCAACGTGACGCTCCCCCACAAGGTCGAGATCGTCCGGTTTCTCGACGGGCTCACGGAGGAAGCGGCCCTCGTCGGGGCCGTGAACACCGTCTTTCGAGACGGCGATCGCCTCTTCGGGGACAACACCGACGTCGAGGCCCTCGTGCGCTGCCTCGAGGGGGCCGTCCCGGACGAAGCCCTGGTGCTGGGGGCCGGAGGGGCTGCCCGCGCGGCCGTCGTGGCGATCGCCCGCCGGGGGGTCGGTCGGATTCACGTCGTGGCCCGCACGCCGGGTCGGATCGCCTCGTGGGTCCCCATGCTTGCTCCCGTCTTCCCGTCCACACGGGTGGACGTGGTGCCTCTCGAGTCACTCGCGGCCCTCTTGCCGCGGGCCGGCTGGTTCGTTCAGGCCACGCCGGTGGGCATGGCTCCGCACGGCGATACCTGCCCGCTCGAACCCGTTCACCTCGACCGGTTACCGGGAGCCTGCGTCGTGCATGACCTCGTGTATCATCCGGATCCCACCGTCCTCGTCCGGCAGGCCCGGGAACGGGGCCTGGAAGCCCATGGCGGCGGCCGGATGCTCGCTTTCCAGGGCCGGGAGGCGTTCTGTCGCTGGACGGGCCGCGAGGTGCCCGAGGCGATCTGGCTCGAGGCCCTCCGGCAGCGGGCCCTCCGGGTGATATGATGGATCCCCCGAGCCCGTGCTCCCGAATCGAGCGATCTCCTTGGATGTCCTGACTCTCGACTACCCCGATGCCCTCGAGCACCCTGGCCAGGGTCCCTCCGTCGTCGCCATCGGGATGTTCGATGGCCTCCACCGGGGGCATCAGGGCGTCATCCGGGCCGCGAGAGACCGGGCCCGGGCCCTGGGCGTGCCCTGCACCGTTTTCACCTTCGTAGGGCATCCACGCGCCATCCTCCGTCCCGAGGATCCGCCTTCCCTGCTCACGCCCTGGGACGAGAAGGTCCGGGTCCTCGCGTGCGAGGAGGTCGATCGCCTCGTCGGGGCGCACTTCACGCACGACTTCTCGCGGATCGAGCCGGAGGCGTTCATCGAGCAGATCCTCTGCTCCCATCTCGCGGCCCGCGAGGTCGTCGTCGGCTACAACTTCGCCTTCGGCCGCGCCCAGGGGGGCTCCGTCGAGACGCTCCGCGATGCCGGTCAGGTCCGCGGGTTCGGGGTGACCGTCGTCTCCCCCGTCGAACACGAGGGGGCACCCGTCTCGAGTACCCGCATCCGCCAGCTCCTGGTCGAGGGCCGGGTCGAGGCGGTGGCCAGCCTGCTCGATCGCCCCTACACGCTCTCGGGTACGGTCGTCCAGGGCGATCAGCGTGGCCGGCTGCTCGGGTTTCCGACGGCCAACCTCGACGTGGCGTCCACCAAGCAGCTGCCGGCCTTCGGGGTCTATGCGGGTCGTGCCCGCTGGCGTGACCGGGTCTGGCCTACGGTCATCAACCTGGGCGTGCGTCCCACCTTCGGCGTGCCGACCCTGCGTGTCGAGGCGCACCTGCTCGGCTTCGAGGGCGACCTCTACGGAGAGCACATGACGCTCGAGCTCGAGCATCGGTTGCGCCCCGAGCAGGCCTTCCCCGGTGTCGACGCGCTCGTCGCGCAGATCCGCCGGGATGCCGACGAGGCCAGGTCTCGTCTCGGCATCGCTCTGTCGGGAGAGACGGCATGACGACCTTGCGCCTCGGTACGCGCGGGAGCGCCCTGGCCCTCTGGCAAGCCCGATGGGTCGAGCAGGCGATGAAGGGGGCTCATCCGGACGTCACGGTCGAGATCGTGATCCTCAGGACCGAGGGCGATCGCCGCCAGGACGTCTCCCTCGCGAGCTTCGGGGGAGCCGGGGTGTTCGTGGCCGAACTCGAGCGTGCCCTCGTCGCCGGGGAGATCGACCTCGCCGTCCACTCCGCCAAGGACATGCCCGGTCGCCTCGCCGAGGGGACGAAGATCGCCGCCTTCATGCTCCGCGAAGATGCCCATGACGTGCTCGTCTCGACGCGGTATTCCCGTCTGGCCGACCTGCCCGCGGACGCCCGCATCGGGACGGGCAGCGTGCGGCGCGTGGCCCAGCTGCGTCACCACCACCCGGGCTGGCGCTTCGAGGACGTGCGCGGCAACCTCGACACGCGCCTCGCCAAGCTCGACAGCCAGGGTTTCGATGCCATCGTGCTCGCCGCGGCCGGGCTCGTGCGCCTGGGCTGGGGCGATCGCATCACGGAGCGCCTGCCGACCGTGCTGTGCCTGCCGGCCGTCGGGCAGGGGGCCGTCGCCGTCCAGGTGCGCTCGGGTGATCCGGTAACCCGGGATCTCGTCATGGCCATCGATCATGCCGAGACCCACGCCTGCGTGACGGCCGAGCGGGCCCTCCTGCAGACGCTCCAGGCCGGGTGCCAGGCCCCCGTGGCCGGCCACTGTCGCATGGCCGGGGAGTATCTCCAGATGGTCGCCCGGGTCATGAGCCTCGATGGCGCGACCCTGCTCGAGCGCGTGCTGGAGGGCCCGCCGGCCAAACCTCGCGAGCTCGGTGAGCACCTCGGTCACGAGCTGCTCGAGGCCGGCGCCCGCGCCCTGCTGTCGAGGTAGCCCGTGGCGGTGCGGCCTCTCGAGGGGCTGTCCGTCGCCCTGCTCGTCCCGGACGATTCCGCCCGGCGCTGGCTCGGCGTCTTCGAGCGGGCCGGGGCCCGGGTCGTGCAGATCTCTCCCCTGGTTTTCCTGCCCCCGGAATCCTGGGACGAGCTCGATGGCCTGATGACCTCGCCCGTCGCGCGGTCGGTGTGGGCCTTCTCGAGCCCGCGCGCCGTCCGGGCCGTGGCCGGGCGGCAAGGAGTCGACCTGTCGGATTGTCGAATCGCCGTCGTCGGACCGCGCACGCGGGAAGTCTGCGAGCAGCACGGCTGGCAGGTCGAGGGCGAGGCTTCTCCGGCCACGGCCGAGGGTCTCGTGGAGCTGCTGCTAGGCTGGGATGCCGCGCGGGTGGTGTTTCCGCGCGGAGACCGGGCGAGCTCGACCGTCGTCGATCGCCTGTGCGAGGCCCGGATTCCCGTCTTCGACCCGGTGGTCTACCGGACGGTCCCGGGCCTGTCCGAGCGGGGCAAGACCCGGCTGCTCGAGCAGTTGCCGCACCTCGACTGGCTGGTGTTCACGAGCCCCTCGGGGTGGGAGGCCGTCCGGAAGGTCGGGGCCCTGCGCCGTCGCGCGGGCCTGCACTGGGCGGCCGTGGGTCCCACCACCGGCGTCGCCATCCGCGAGTCGGGCTGGTGGGATGGCGTGATCGCTGAGCGTCCCGAGCCCGCGGCCGTGGTCGAGGCGATCGCCCGCAGCCGGGGGAGCCGATGAGCGAGTTTCCGGCCATCGAGGGGTCCGGAGAGGCCCTCCAGGCGCTCCACGAGGTCATCCGGAAGGCGCCTGATCGCCTCGGAGCCGTCACGACGCTGGGGACCACGGGCCGGCCCGATGACCTCTACACCCTGGTCGACGAGCTGGCATCGGCCGTCGCCGCGGGCAATCCGGGTCACCCCTGCCGGTCCGGATGTGCCCACTGCTGCAAGACGACGCTCTTTCGCGTCCGGTTTCCCGAGTGGGCCGTGCTCCGGGCACACGTCGACCGCACGTGGGAGGCCGGGGCCTGGGCCGAGCTCGTCCAGGAGGTCGTGCAGGCCTGGACTCCCCATGAAGAGCGCCTCGAGGCGCTCGCGACCTTCTGGAGTACCCACGCCCTGGGAGAACCTGGGGCACCGCTCGAGGGATTTCCCGTCCGCTGCGTGTTCCTCGATGGCTCGGATCGGTGCCGGGTCTACGAGGCGCGCCCGCTGACCTGTCGGGCATTCGGGGCTTTCGGCGTCACCCTCGGCGGTTCGCCCACCCTCCTCATCTGCCAGGAGAACGGTCCCGACTTCATCCGGGATCTCGAACAATCGGGCCGGGATCGCGTCGTCGTGCCCTCCGTCGAGCCCTTTTTCCGGAAACTGGACGGCTTCGATCCGACGCCCGTCGTCGCCCCCCTGCCCTGGTGGATCCTGCAGGAGTCGCGCCTGGATCGGGCGCGTGGGGCAAGCTCCGACCCCGATCCGTCGATGCATGATCGAGATGAAGCTCCGGACAGGAATCGTTGAAGACTTCCTTCTCTGTCACGCCCGTGTAACGCCCGGGACGCAGGATCGTCCCGGTGTCGGCCACGTGAACGGGAACGTCGGAGGGCGGGGCATGCGCGAGAAATCGAGAAGCTCGGCGACGGGCCTGGCGATCGCCCTGGCCTTCACGGGTCCGCTCGTGGCGGCCTGTGGTCTCCAGCCCGACTCCCCTGCTGTCCGGCCTGCAACCACTGCCCCTGCCCTCGAGGCCAGAGCCGAGCGCTCGGCACCGCCCGTCATCCGGCGGTTCACCGGTCAGCGTCGCTGGGCCTTCATCGAGCGACTCGAGCACCCCGACTCCGACTTTCCCGACGAGCAGGCCCGCCCCAACGGTCGCCAGCGGGACCCCGAGATCGTCACGGCCTTCGGGACGCCGCGGCCCCGATCCCGGACCGTCCTGCTGCATGCGATGCCTGGCTGGGAACGGCCGGGGCGCGTGCCCGTGCTGCTCGTCCACGGGGCCATCACCGATGCCGTCGAGGCGTGGCTCAGCCCGCACGGTCACGAGGGACTGGCCCCCTACCTGGCGGTGCGGGGCCACCGCGTCTTCGCCCTGACCTTCGCGCATCGCCACGGGGACAACCTCCTGCAGGCCGAGATGCTCGCGCTCGCGATTGCCCGGGTGAGAACCATGACGGGCTCGTCTCGCGTCGACGTCGTGGCGCACTCGAAGGGCGTGGCCGTCGCCCGCGCCCTCGTGAGCGGCGTACGCGAGTCCTGGATGAGTCCCCACGTCGGGGACGTCCGCCGGCTGGTCTTCCTGGGAGGTCCGCTGCTCGGCATCGATTACACCTATCGCCATCCGAGCGTCCAGTACGGTCTCATCCCCGAGCGTGACGACCCGCTCGCGAATGCGCCGCTGGCCTGGGAGCGCATGCTGGTCGCCGGGATCTGGTTCGACACGTCGGCCCGCACCTTCATGACCGACCACGGCAACCCCTTTCCAGGCCAGTCCCAGCTCCTGTACCGCTGGGACGCCCGGTATCCGGTCTCGTTGCTGGAGCCCGACGCCCGTACCACTTACGAGGGCGGTCAGGGGCTCGTGAGCGAGAGCCGGGGCATCGACGCGGCGATCGCCGCGGGAGGCCACTTCATCGATCGCTTGCGGAAGCAGCCGCTGCCGCGCGGGCAGGAGGTCGCCGTGCTCGCGGGCGACATGCCCACGATGACCACCGTCCGCAAC
>JBIIHZ010000077.1:0-7613 GCA_044235265.1 Candidatus Sericytochromatia bacterium | reverse complement strand
CGTGCTGCCCTTGCCAGGAGTGCTCTCCAGCCCGATCGCGCCACCCATCAGCTCGGAAAGGCGCTTGCAGATGGCCAGCCCCAGGCCCGTGCCGCCATATTTACGGGTGGTCGAGGAGTCGGCCTGACTGAACGACCGGAACAGGCGCCCTGCAGCTTCCTCACCGATGCCGATACCGGTGTCCGAGATCTCGAAGCGCAAGGTGAGGCGATCGCCCTCCTGGGCCTCTCGCTTGACCCGGCAGATGACCTCCCCCTTCTCCGTGAACTTGAGGGCATTGCTCAAGAGGTTCACCAGAATCTGCCTGACCCGCGTGGGGTCTCCCCTGACGAGGCTGGGCACGTCATGGTAGACGAGCTGCGCCAGCTCGAGCCCTTTCTTGTGTGCCCGTTCGGCCAGCATCTCCGTCACGCTCTCGACGGTCTCGCGGAGATCGAAATCGATCGCCTCGATGTCGATCTTGCCGGCCTCGATCTTCGAGAAGTCGAGGATGTCGTTGATGATGTTGAGCAGCGACTCGGCCGAGTTCTTGATGATCTCGGCATAGCCCCGCTGCTCGTCCGTCAGGTCCGTATGCAGCAGCAGTTCCGTCATGCCGATGACTCCGTTCATCGGTGTCCGGATCTCGTGACTCATGCTGGCGAGGAAGTTGCCCTTGGCCTGGTTGGCCGCGTCGGCGGCCTCCCGGGCCTCGGCCAGCATGTCCCGTTCGGCTGCCAGGCTGAGATGCAGCTCGCGCATCTCGGCAGACGAGATGTCCAGGGAGCGCAGCATGGTGTAGCGCTCCTGGGCGGCCTCCTCGTAGGCCTTGCTGATCCGTTCGAGAAAGGCTGTCCAGCCCGCTTCTTCTGGCGCCCGGTCGGGTGCCAGACCGCACTTGCGGAGCTGTCGGAGAAGCAGGGCGTCGAGCATCAGATTTCGCAAAGCGTGGTCAGGGTCATGGTCTGGTTGTGGAGGTCGCACCGTCCGTTGGCGTACGGCGAGATCTCGCCGTAGGAGTAGAACCCGACCTGACGGGTTCCCTCCGGGAGGACCTCCAGCGTGGCCTCGACCTCTTCCTCGGTGCGCTCTCCCAGGACCAGCCGGCGGCCGACGCAGCTGATGGCGATCGCCAGCGTGTCTCCCACGGGTTCTCCGTGTTCCATGACCAGCCTGGCTGCTCCGGAAGCCCCGTCGATGAGGCGGTCGAAATTGGCCCGCATCAGCTGGACGAGGCTTCCCTGCGGGATGTCCCCCGCGAACGTCATGGACTGGCTGGCCTCGTCGATGCTCAGCAGGGTGCGGACGAGGGTGCGCTCGTCATCTGTGTCGCTGCGCATCGCGAGCGGGAACAGCAGCCCCGTTGCCGGGAGGCCCGAGGCCCGGTCACCCAGGTAATCCTTGTAGAGCTGGAGCGCGGGTTTCCCGTCCAGCTCGTACAGGACACTCCCCTGCGAGCGAGTCACCACGCGCTCGGGTCCGAACTTGTCCCACCCACCTTGCGAACCGTGAGACACCTGGAGCCTGTCGCCATAGAAACCGATCGCCGTGATGTAGCCAGGCTGCGGCAATCCGTCGCGAAGGACCCAGGTCTCGCCGAAGCGCGAGCCGTCTCCGGCCAGTCCTCCCGTGATGACCACCGTTTCTGGCAGCACGGCATTCAGTCCCTCGATCAGCTTCGTGCCGTTGACCTTGAGTCCGTCCGAGAGGACCAGGACACTGCGGAGGTCCGGTGCCTGAAGCGCCTCTGCCAGTTCCCGGCCAGCTGCCAGCGAGTGGGCGTCCGAAAACTCGGGCATCGGGGCGATCGCCGTGCGGAGTCGGGTATGTTCGAAGCGTGCCACGGCTACCGAGAGCGTCTCGTCCGAGACCTGAGTGCCGGCAATCTCACCTGAACTGGAGCAGCCCACGACGCGAGCCCTGGGATAGGCGGCCACGAGTTCGCGGATCGGGGCGGGATCTTCGCGGTACTCCGGGGCTCCGAAGACCATGACCACCGTCTCCGGCGAGTCCAGGTCCGGAAAGGACGAGATCGACCAGCCCTGCTGGCGCGCGTGGGTGAAGGTTGCGAGTTCCATGGCCTGCTTCCTGGGGGACGGGGGGCTTTCGCTCGGTCGAGGCGCATGTACCCGGAAGTTCCGGCCTTGTAGCATCCTGGAAATGATGGAGCCTCTTCAGGTCCTCGACAGCGGGTCCAGGGACCGTTCGTCGGCGGACATCACCGCGAGTCCATCTTCGCTGACGATCACGCGATCACGTCCAGCGTGCTTGGCGGCATACAGAGCTCCGTCCGCTTCGGCGGTCAACTGCTCCACGTCGATCGCCTGCTCGCGGGAGCAGATGGCGACCCCGGCGCTGATGGTGACCACTCCGTGTGGACTGTCCTCGTGGGGGATGGCGAGGGACCGCACGCTTTGCGCGATCCGACCCATGACCGCGGCCGCCACCGAGAGAGGACGGGTTTCCGCGAGCAGCACGAGAAACTCCTCGCCACCGTACCGGTAGACGGTGTCTCCGGACCGGCACCCCTGGCTCAGGGCCTCGGCCACCGCCCGGATGGTCGCGTCCCCTGCCTGGTGGCCGTACCGGTCGTTGTAGCGCTTGAAGTGATCGATGTCGACCATCGCGAGGCCGTAGGCATGGCCGTACCGCCGGGCACGATCCCGCAGGATCTCGAGGTCTTCCCGGAGGCACAGGCGGTTGCGAAGTCCCGTGAGCGCATCCCGTCGACCTTGACGGTGGAGCTGGCGGTTGAGGTGCTCGAGTTCGAGCTTCTGGGCCAGCAACTGACGGTGGAGCGTGGTCACGCGATCGGCTGCCATGAGTCTCAGTTGCAGGTCTTCGCGGTCGAGTGGCTTGGTCAGGTAGTCGTCGGCACCCGCCAGCATACCGTCCTTGCGATGGGTGCGATCGTCCAGGGAGGTCAGCAGGATGAAGTACGTGTAACCCCGGTCGGGCGCGCCGCGGACGCGCCTGCACAGTTCGGGCCCGCTCAGGCCGGGCATCATCCAGTCGCTGATGACGACGTCGATCAGGTTGGCCTGGAAGAGAGCCCATGCCGATTCACCGCAGTCGGCGACGTAGCAGAGGTGCCCTTCCCGTTCGATGTGTTTCCTGAGGATCACGCGTGAGACGGTGTCGTCTTCCGCGACGAGGATGCGCATCGTTCGCCTCTCAGTGCCCGCCAGGCCAGAACGCAGGTGAGTCGAGGGCGAACGCGAACGCACCTCGGCGCGAGGATGATTTACATGGGTTTTACCCGTTTTCGAATCAAGTCTATCGGGACCCTCGGATTCCGGCGATGACGCATCCTGACCCGTCGGGATGCCGTCCCGCAGGGGTACAAGATGATCGCCATGTCTTCATCGTGGGCAAGATCAGGATCTCGTCCATCCAGCAACCCGGGGGTTCGGATCTTTGGAAGGTCGTTCGTTCGGGACCTCGTCCCTCCAGGTCTCTCCGCTCGGCCTCGGTGCAAGCCTCATCGGGGGAAGCACGTCAAGGAAGAGGATGCTGGTCGGCTCCTCAACGAGGCACTCGACCTGGGAGTCCGGCTCATCGATACGGGACCTGCCTTTGGCCTTTCCGAGGAACGCATCGGGAGTCATCTGGCCCACCGACGGGACGAGTTCGTGCTGTCCACCCGGTGTTCCCCTGATGATGAAGCGGGAACCGGGTGGACGCCGGAATCCGTGACCCGCAGCATCGACGACACGCTCGTGCGACTGAAGACCGAGCACCTGGATCTCGTCCTCGTGCCAAACCTTCCGGCTGACCCTCTCGAGGCGGAGGAGGCCGTCGCGGCGTTTCACGGGGTCGTGCAGGCCGGCAAGGTGAGGGTCGTCGGGTATGCGGGAGATGAGCGCGACCTCGAGGTGGCCCTTGCACGCGAGCAACTCGGGGCTTTCGAACTGACGGTCAACGTGTTCGATCAGGACAGCCTGGACACCCACGTCCTCCCGGCGGCCCGCCTCGGAAAGGGCATTCTGGCCAGGCGCCCGCTCGCGAACGCCCCGTGGCTCTACGAAGAGCGCCCTCACAATCCGCTCGTGGAGGTCTACTGGGACCGGATGCAGGCCATGGGCTTCCAACCTGGAGACCTGAGCTGGCCCGAGCTGGCGATCCGGTTCGTGGCCCATCACCCCGGGGTGAGCAGCGCCGTCTTCGGCACGGCCAACGTCCTGCAACTGGCTCGTCAGATCGAGTGGGTCGAAAAGGGGCCTCTGCCAGGCGAGGTCCTGGAGACCCTCCGGACGGCCTTCCAGCGTCTGCGGCTCGCCGGGAAAGCTTGACCGGGTGGTGTGGCGGTTATATTTTGGTTAAATGAAGGTAAAAACTGACTCGAATCACCTGATTTCCGTGCTCGCCCTGGTCGGTCTGGTGGCCTGCCAGGCACCGTCGATGCGCGGTCCGCAGGCACTCGAGGCCGACCTTTCTGCCGCCGGTCAGCGACAACTCGATCGCGAGACGGTCCTGACCCTGGGGGGGCGCGTACTCGCGCAGGCACTGGATGCGGGCGATCGCTCCACGCTCGAAACCTTCGTCCGGTACGGCGAGGACCGCGGGGACGATGCCGCCGCCATCCGCGAGATGGCGCGCCGTGCCCTGGCCGGACGGGTCACGATGGCCTCGCCGGGCGCTCTCGAGGCGCGGGTCCGCCGTCTGGCCGAGGGGAGCGGCGTTCCGGCCGTCACGAGCAACCCGACGGAGATCCGTTTCCCGGAGGATGGCGGGATCCATCGCCTCTCGCTCACCGAGTGGTGGTACCTGAACGGGCATCTGGAGGCCGGCTCGGGCACCCGTTTCGGTTACGAGTTCACGATGTTCCGGGTGGGGCCCCTCTTGCACTGGATCCACGTCGCCCTCACGGACGAGTCCGGTCAGCACTTCGATTACCTGAGGGCCTTCGTCCCGGTCCGCGACGTCCAGACCCGTACGGGCCAGCTCGACGTGCGATTCGGGCAGCAGCATCTGTGGCAGGACGTCGACGGTATCCATCTGCAAGGACAGGTCCGTGACGGGATGGCGCTGGACCTGACGCTCAGGCCGCGCAAGCAACCCCTGATCATCAACGGCGACGGCAAGATCGACATGCCCGAGGGCGCCTACAGCTGGTATTACTCGCTTCCTCGCCTCGAGGCCGAGGGGCGGGTCATGAGCCGTGGCCGGACGCTGCCCGTCCGGGGGCTCTCGTGGCTCGACCACCAGTGGGGCCCCTTCGTCGTGACGGGACGCGGGGCCCTCTGGGACTGGTTCTCGATGCAGTTCGAAGACGCCACCGAATACAACGTCTTCGGCTTCCGGTCGCAGCGTGGCGCGCCCATCGCGCGGTATCTCAACGAATCTCACCCCGATGGGCGCGGGGAGCTGACGACCGGGTACCGCATGACGCGTCTCGGCTGGTGGCAGAGCCCGCGGACTGGCCTGCACTACACCACGCGGTGGCGGATCGACCGTCCGGAACGGGGTGAGTCCTTCGAACTCGAGGCCTCCAACGCCGATCAGGAACTGGCGACCCTGGTGCCGTTCCTCCAGGATCCGCTACCCACCTACTGGGAAGGTCGGATGCGGGCCGTGAAGATTGACCGTTCGGGGCGTCGCATCCCCGGCGTGGGGTACTGCGAGCACTTCGGTTTCGCGCGCCCCGAGGGCCCGAGCTAGCGGTCCGGCGGGCTCGATTCAGCGAGGCATCGCGAACAGGCCACCGGCGTTGATGACCGTGGGGTAGCCGGCCTGTTTCATCAGCGAGGCTCCTGCCGCGCTGCGACCGCCCGACGCGCAGTACAGCACGACCGGCTTGTCCCGCGGAATCTCGGGAAGGCGCGCCTGGAGACTCTGGAGCGGGATGTTGAGCGCGCCCGGATAGGCGCCCCCCCGGAACTCTTCCGGAGAGCGGACGTCCACGATGGTGGCGCCGGCGTCGATGGCTTCACGGACGGACAGGGTGTTTTGCACGGGGGAACCTCCGGAAAAGCGGCTCCAGGCCGCGAGGATGAGCAGGGCCGACAGGCCTGCGATGAGCCATGGGGCAGAGGGTTGCATCTGGTGAATCTCCTCGGTCACGGGGGAGGCGGGGCAGCGCCCTGCAGCGCGTCGTTCGTCGGGGCATGCTTGCGGGCCAGCACGCGACTCAGGGCGGCATCGAGCAGCGCCAGGCCGGTCTGGACCGTGTCGAGCTGGGCCGGGTCGAGTTCGGACAGGACATCGCGTTCGCAGGCTTGCAGGAGGGTGGTCAATCGGTCCTGGAGGTGGCGGCCACCGGGCGACAGGCTCACCTGGCTGACGCGGCGATCGCCTGCATCCTGGCGTCGGTGGATCAGTCCGCGTGTGACCAGTTCCTCGATCACGCGTCCCCCTCTCGAGGGGGAGTAACCCACCTTCGTACAGAGCTCACCGGTCGTGATCTCCCCGGTCTCCGGCATGCCGGCGAGCAGCGTGCTCTGCGCCTCCGTCAGCTCGGCTTCGGTCCTGACGCCGAGTTCTATCGTCTCGCAGCAAGCCCGGAGCCGGGTCAAGCTGTCGAGCAGCGGCCTGGTGGTCATGTGGTTGATGGTGTCAATATTTGACATATAAAAATAATGGGTGAGGTCGCGAGGGATGTCAAGTCGGGCGCGAAGGGTGGCGGGCATGCTTGGACGGGTACAAGATCCTGGTTGCTCGTTTTCAGAGTGGATGCGCGTCGGGAGGTGAGATCGTGTCCCGTATCGAACGCCCGTCACGTACCACGATTCGGCCTTCCGGAAGGGGAAAATCGAGGGGAGTGTCGCCCGGCCGCATCCGAACTGGATTCTTTTTCACGAGATCGGCCACGCCATCTCGTACGGGGCCGATCGACTCGCCGGGGTGAGGGCCCATGCCGCCCAGCATCGCTTCGATGAGGCGTACGTGCGGCTGCACGAGGTCGATCCGGAGCTCCGGGCTTACTTCGACCGAGGGGACCACCTGCGGGACTGGGCCAGGCTCCCGGACGGCGGTTTCGAGGCGCGAGAGCCGATCCTGCCCTGATCAGGGGTGATTTTTTCGCTGAAAGCGAGATGCGACGCCCCTCCAGGCTGTGACATGTCTAAACTTGATCTCGATAAGATCAAGTTTAACCTGGTTTTCAGAAAGAAGGCTCGAACTCGCGTCGATAGTCAGGAGCCCACCCCCTGCCTTGCTGGCTCACCCCCCACGAGGAGCCCGGACATGCGCACGCACACCGTCAAGCGCGGCGAGACGCTCTCGTCGATCGCCAGTCGCTATGGCACCACCGTCTCGTCTCTGGCTCGCCAGAACGGGGTTCACGATCCTCATCGCCTGGATGCCGGTGAGCGCCTCCGGTTGCCTGGCAAGGCCGGGGCGAAGCCCCGTCCTTCCCGGGATGAAGCCTCGATCCCGGTCAGGAAGCGTGCGGCCACGGTCGCCCTTCCGGGGGCGGGCGGTCGACCTTCCGGGAAGGGCCGGGTCGGTCAGTGGATCCAGGAGGCCAAGCAGATCCTGGTCGAACACGGTGTGCCTGCCCACAAGATCAACGAGCGGGCGATCGCCACCATGATCCGTCACGAGTCGAGCGGCAATCCGCGTGCCGTCAACCGCTGGGACATCAATGCCCGGCGAGGCACCCCTTCGATGGGGATCATGCAGACGATCCGCCC
>JBIIHZ010000076.1:0-7642 GCA_044235265.1 Candidatus Sericytochromatia bacterium | reverse complement strand
AGGTCCGACACGTCATCTCCGCGTTCGGCCGTGATGAAGATGACCGGCAGCCTGGCGGTGCCCGGGTTCGCTCGCAGGCGTTCGTGCACCTGGCGACCCGAAAGGCCTGGCAGCATCACGTCGAGGATGATGACGTCGAACGGATTGGCGAGCGCCGTATCCAGCCCGGTCTGGCCGTGATCCGCCGTGCAGACGACGTAACCGTCCTCCTGGAGGACCTCCTCGAAGAAATCGACCACATCGGGGTGGTCATCGATGATGAGAACATTCTTGCTCATGATTCCTCCTGATGGTCATCGTAACGAGTTCCATCCGAACCTGACAAGGGTTGCAGGGGGCCCGTGCCGGCACGGATCGTCTCCAGGTTTTCCAGAACCTTCCGTTCCAGGTTCGCCAGTCGCTCGTGCAGGCTCTCGAGCTCGTGGGTCCGCTCGGCGGTTCCGAGCCGCGAGAGGCCCTGCCTGAGCGAGACGAGCCAGGAGCGCGTCTCGTCCAGTCCTTCCGTCAGGGCGGCGCTCACGTTCCTGGCCATCCTCCCCTGCACCTCGCGGGCCCGGTACTGCTCGCGTCTGTGCGTCTCTGCGGCCCCCTCATCCTCGCCGAGCAGGGCCAGATCCAGGAACAGGGCCCCCGTCCACAGGGCCACTCTCAGGCGAGCGTCGCCCGGCGGGATCGGGGCCTCGAGTCGGACCAGGCCCAGATCTTGCTCGGGCGTGCCCAGGGGCAGGTCGACGGGATCATGCCAGCCGGTGGGGGACTCGCCCACCTGCGTCCATCCACCCGGCGCAGGGCGGTGCAGGAGCAGCATGCCCCGGGGAGCCCGGCTCTCGGCCACCAGGATCTCGAGCAGCTGGTGAGCCACCTCTTCGGAACTCGAGAGGCTCGCGAGGCGGGCCGCCAGGCTACCCGTTCGGGGATGGCCCTCCGGGGACCTGCCCGGGGGGTTGCCCGTGAATCCTCGCCACAACCGGGCGATCCATGTCAGATTGAGGGGCGGCAGACGCGTCTCCATCGCCTCCAGACTAGGGGGGCGAGGGACGGCTGGCAAGCCATGTCATGCCGGCAAGGGAGGAGGCGAGCGTGTCGCGTGCACGGGACGGTCTGGGTCAGGCCCTGCTGGAACGGGAGCTGATGGCCGGGAATCTCGAGGGGGTGCTCACCCGCTTGTTACCGCGTCTCGGGGCGCGCTCCGCGGCCCTGTACGGCCGGCTTGGAGACGGTTTCACGCGGCTCGCGGTGGCAGGTGAGGATGCGGGTGCGTGCCCCGGGCGTCTCCCGGTGGACCTCGTGGCTCCCCCCTGGCCCTGCGATCGGGCATGGGGCCTCGAGTTCCGGGGCCGGACCGTCGGGAGCCTCCTGCTGGGCGGGCAAGCCCATCCGACGCGTTCCGGGGACGTTCTCGCGGTGGAGTTGCCGCGGCTGGCTGCTTGCGTGGAGCGACACCTCCTGAGGGAGCGCCGGCGTGCGTTCGAGCAGGGCCTGGCACGGGCTCGCGAGCTGGAGGACCGTCGGGTGCGTAGCCATGCCGTCGTCTCGCACCAGCTGAAGACTCCCCTGCAGCTCGGTCAGAGCCTGGTGTCGGACGCCCTCGCCCATGCTGCGGACACCGCACGGGTCGCGCGCCGCCTCGACACGCTGTACGAGTCGCTCAAGCGGTTCAACCGCTCGATGGTCGCGCTCTTCGACCGCCACGGGATTCACCTCGAGCGTCGCCGGCGCCAGTTGCTCCCGGTGAATCTGCTGTCCCAGTGCGAGCAGATGCTGAAGGAGCTGGAGCCGGCTCTGCGTCGCAAGCGGCTCTCCCCCTCGCTCGTCGCCAGTCCCGAGGTCTGGGGGCTCGCGGATCCCCTGCGGTTCGAGATCGTGCTCGACAACCTGCTGGGGAACGCGATCAAGGCCGCCCCTCGCGACTCGGGCATCCAGATCTCCGTCCGGGCCGAGGAGGGGCGTGCCTGTATTCGCGTCACCAATCCCGGTGGGCCCATTCCAGGCGATCGCCTCGAACGGTTGTTCCTCCCCTTGCCTCCGAATCCGGACGATCCGACCAGCACGGGGCTGGGCCTTGCCCTCTCGCATGACTATCTGGTCCAGATGGGCGGAGGAATCGACCTCCTCGCGCACGAGCACGGGGAGGTCGTCTTCGAGGGCTGGGTGAGGCACGCCTGACGCCGGAGTGCCATCCCGGGAGCGGGCTAGTTGTTCGTCGTGAGCGGGATCATGAGGTTCGACTTGCGCGCCCTCAGGACCGAGACGTTCGGGATGCTCGTTCCGGCAAAGCCGCCGAGACCCACCGTGACGGTGTAGGTGTCGGGTTCGAGACCCCCGAGGGTGAACTGACCCCAGCGGTCCGTTCGGGTCCGGAACAGGTAGCCCGTCCGTCCGGCCTGGGCCGTCACGAGCGCCTCTCGGAGCCCCTGACGGTTGGCGGTCGAGAACACGACCCCCCCGATGCGGCCGCGCCAGAAGAGGTTCACGACGAAGTTGAAGGTGGGGACGACGAGGATGTGCTCGACCAGCAGGTTCCCGCTGGCCATCACCACGCCGCGCACCATGACCTTGTGGTTCAGGAAGTTGGCGATCCGGCGATCGCGCTTGCCATCCTGGCCGAGCATCGTGATGGGTGTCCGGGCCTGGTCCAGGGCCAGCAGATACTGCCCCTCGGCGGTCGAACGGACGATCCCGATGCGCGTCAGCCTCCGGGGGGCGAACACGCCACCCCCGCCGGCGACGGACGCCTCCACCTGCTCGAGGCGAGCCCCGGCGACCAGGGGCTGGCCGAGCGCCGCAGCTGCCTCGTCGACGGCCTCCACGGGCAGCGTCTCGGCCTGGTTGAGATCGGCCACCCGGGCCAGCATCTCGACCGAGCTGTCCTGGGCCTCGACGAGGCTCGACGGGCGTTCCGGGAGGCGGTCGGTCGGCGTGGCGGTCGAGCCGCAAGCCACGATGGCCAGGGCCAGCAGGCTGCCGGTCAATCGGGCTGCCCAGTCGCGACGGATGGACATGGCGAACTCCTGTTCCACCTCGTGAAGGGTAAGACGAGGTTAAAACAAGGATAACTCCCCATGCCTGAGATGACAAGAAGACGAGGCCTCCCCGGTCCGGGGAGGCCTCGAGAGCGGCGAGGAGAGGGGAGGGGAGAATCAGGCGCCGCGGCGGCCCGGGTCGACCTCGAAGCCGACGTAACTGCGGGTCTTGCCTTCCCGGTTGCGATCCACGTACCGGAGGCCGTCTTCCGTGATCTGGAGGCCCTCGTCGCCGGCGGCCTGCACGAGGCCCTGGGCGGTGAGCCAGCGCTCGGCACCGCGGGCGTGCTCACCGAACGTCCGACGCAGCAACCGGTCGGCCGTCCGGCGACCGACATGGCCGCTGGCCATGACCAGGACGTCCAGGAAGCCTGCCAGGGCGCGCACATGCTGGTCTTCGTGGAAGGGCAACTCGGGTTCGCGCGGAACCTCGACCTCGACCGGGCGGGGGCGACGGCCCTCGGGGCGTGCCGAACTCGAAGCGGCTGCTTCACGAGCGGGCGTCAGGTCACGCAGGGCTTCCTCGAGCAGGGCGCGGACCCTGTCAGGGCTCTCGGTGAGGGCGGCCTGCATGGCGCGACCGAGGACGACGACGAGGCGTTCCCGCTGAGACTGGTTCATGATTGGCCATTTCCTTCCGACATCGATCCGCCGCGGCGGACCCGGGCCTTCATTATGCGCCCGCGCTCGCGGACCGGCAACCTCCGGGCGGGGTGTCGAGTGCTCGCCCGGGGGGTATGGTCTTGCAGGTTCAGTTTTCCGTACGGAGGCCCGCAAGTCCATGCCCATGATCACCTCGACTCCTCCCGACAAACCCGTGCTCGAGGCTCCCGCTCCCGAGGCAGCCGTGCAGCGGCTCACCGAGGAGGTCCGGTACCGCCAGGAGATCACCCTCGGGCTCGCGAATCCGGAGTGGCTCAACCTCGGCTACCAGGTCCGGCGGGATCAGTGGGGCCTGCGGGCCGCCGTCGGCACGCTCGCGACGGCCCAGAGTTACACCGTCGCCGGTCGTTACTTTCCCTGGGCCTGGAAGGATGACTGGAAGAAGGGGCTCAACGTCGAGTTCGCGGTCACGATGCACCAGCTCGCGGAGAAGTCGGCAGGGCTCACGCCGATGGACCTGTGGCCCCTGTCCACGCTCTCCGTCGGGTATGACTGCGTCCTCGGGCCCATGACCTACGGCATCTCCGTCGGCATGAACCCCTACGTGATGGCGACGGGCAGCCGTCCCCTCGTCTCGACCAACGCCGCCGCCCTGCCCCGCCTGCTCCTGCAGGTCGGGTACGGATTCTAGAGAAAGGTCGCGACCATGTCCGCCCGTTCCCTCTCCCTTGCCTTGCTCGCGATCGCCTCGTCCGTCCTCTCGGCATGTGCCACCGCCGTCCCCGGCACGGCCGACGTGCCCCTCGACAACGGCACGAGCACCAGCGACAAGGTCTTGCCGAAGCTCGTGAGCCAGGACGCGGCTCCGGACCTCACGAAACCCGTCATCGTCGCCGTCCATGGCTTCACGGCCACCCCGTTCGAGACCTCGCTCGTCGCGGAGTTCCTGCGCAACAACGGGTACCTCGTCTCGCAGGTGCGCCTGGGCGCTCACGGTGAATCCTACAAGGCGTTCGCGAATTCCGGCTGGGCGACCTGGCAGCAGCCCATTCTCGACGAGTACACGGCCCTGCGTTCGAAGGGGTTTGCGGCCGCCAAGATCGGCATGCTGACCTGTTCGACCGGCGGGCCGCTCCTGATGCAGGCGCTTGCGGGCAGCAAGCTGACCTTCGACGGCAAGGCCGAGGTGCCCCGTCGCATCGCGATGGTCGCCCCTCTGCTCGAGTTCTCGAACAAGATGATCGGCTACGCCGGGATCCTGGGCCTGCTGGGAACCTCGTTCCGGGACACGGCCGATCCCAACGAGCTGGCCGAGGTGAAGGCCGTCACCGGGGGCAACTGGTATCGTTTCCAGCCGATCACCGCGCTGACCTCGCTCGTCGATCTCACCGAGATCGTGAAGGGGAACCTGCGTACGGGGATCAAGGTGCCCGCGGAAACCCGCATCCACGTCTACCAGGCCGACAAGGATCCCACGGTCGACCAGGCGGGGTCGGTCTTCATCCCTCCCGGTTTCACGAAGGAAGGGACCCGGCTCAACGTCACGACCGGCTCGGCTCCTGCCGATCTGGTGGCGAAGCACTTCAAGTCGGATTCGAGGCTCACGACGGACCTGGTCACCCGCGATCTGGTCGACTCGAAGTTCCACATCCCGACCTGGCCCGATGGCGTCGACGGTCTGGGCACCGAGCTCAAGTTGCCCGGGACGGACAAGGCCAACGATGGCGCCAGGGACAGGACGTTGCGCGGCGCGATCTTCGACGAGCTCCTGAAGGATTTCGCCGACCTCAAGTGAGCGTGTCCCGGTCAGATGCCCCGGCGATCGCCCCAGATCAGGCGGTGGAGCTGGGGCGTCACCCGGGCGTTGCGCCGGCACCAGGCCGTGCGCGTGAGCACGTGGCTCTCCACCAGCTCCCGGAGGCGGTCCAGGTACGGTTCCGGCGTGTCGGTGGGGAAGCCCACCGGCTGCAGGATCACCGGGACGCTGTCCGGGACGGCCAGTTCGTCCAGAAGGGCCTCGACGGCCGTGAGGTCTTCCGGGCCATCCACCACGAACTTGAGCTGCACCCGGTCGGTCGCATGGGCCAGGAACTCGCCGAGGACGCGCCGGTTGGGGCGCATCCCGCTCGAGCCGAGCTTGGGACTGAGGCTCCAGAGGTTCACGCGGTCGTCATCGACGTACCGGGTCGCGTTGGTCTCGACCGTCACGAAGTGGCCCGGCAACCGCTCCAGCAGGCTGCCCAGGTCGTGCAGGGTCGGCTCGCCGCCCGTGAGCACGACGTCGCGCGTCTCGATCCGTGCGGCGATCGCCTCCGGGGTCATGGGAGTGCCAGGATCGAGCACATCCTCGCGCCACGTGTAGGGCGTATCGCACCAGGTGCAGGCCAGGTTGCAGCCGACGAACCGCACGAACGTGCTCGGAACTCCCGTGCGCAGGCCCTCGCCCTGGATGCTGGTGAACATTTCGCTGACGGGCAGCGTTCCCGGCGGCGACTGGACGATCACCGCGCCGACTCCTCGTACCGGCACCACGAGTTGGGCCCTTCGTGGACCGTCACGGCCGTGACCTGCGGGATCCGATCCCGGAACTGCTGAAAGAAGTGCCGCGAAAGGCCCTCGGCCGTCGTGAGGACGCCGGGAAGGCTCTCGTTGAGGTAGGTGTGGTCGGGGAGCAGGGCCTCGAGTTCCTTGAGGGCACTGAAGTCGATCAGGATGCCCAGGGAGTCGAGATCGTCGCCCGAGACCTCGATGTCGACGAGGTAGGTGTGGCCATGGAGGCGATCGCACTTGCCGGGGTGTCCCGGGATCCGGTGGGCGGCCTCGAACTTCACGCGCTTGGTCAACTTGAACATGCCTTCCATGCTAGCACGGGAGGCCCCACGAGCTCGAGGCGCGGGTTTCAGAGCCCGTTGATGCCGACGCGGGCGTGCCGGAAGGAGTTCTCCTCGGCGGCTGCGAGCATGAAGGCGGCGAGGTCCCCGCGGGCGATCCTGCCCGAGCCTCCGGGTAGCTCGTCGATCGCCACCGCGTAATCCCCCGAGGGAGGCGCGTCGAGCAGGTCGGGAGGGCAGACGAAGGTCCAGTCCAGGGGGCTTTCGGCCATCAGGTGCCAGGCCCGGGCGTGGGAGGCACTCACGGCCCGGAAGCGCTCCGGAAAGGTCGGCCCCTCCTGCCGGAGGCGGCCGTCGTGGCCCTGCAGGACGCCGGCGCCGCCCACCGCGAGCAGGCGCCTGACTCCCGAGGTCTGCATGGCGGCGATCGCCTGGCGGATGCCCTCGTGCCGCACGTCCCCGGGGCCATCCGGACCGCGCCCCCCGAGGGCCCCCAGCACGGCCTCGACGCCCGCAAGGGCATCGGTCCAGGCGGCCGGATCGCGCACGTCCCCCACATGGAGGTCGATGCCCGTCAGGTCGGGAGGCATGCGCGCCGGATCGCGCACCCAGGCGCGCACGCGGTGACCGGCCTCGAGGGCCTGCTGGACGATGCGGGTTCCCGTGAGCCCCGAGGCTCCCAGCACCAGGAGATGCATCCGCGACCTCACTTCCCTTCCGGCGGGGCGATCGCCGGGGCTCGTTCGCGGGGGACGGGAGCGATGGCGATCGCCTGACCTCCGCGGCGCGGATCCGACCAGCCTTCCAGGGTGCCATCGGGCTGGCGGCGGATCAGGTGAACATCCCCCAGGGGCCGTTCGAACAGGACATGGCCCTTGCGAACGAGCGCCTCCCGGGTCTCGACATCGAACCCACCCGGCTCCAGATCGAGGCGCTCGGGCAGGCCCTGGTGATGGAACCGCGGGGCTTCCACGGCCTGGCGGGCGTTCATGTCGAGGTCGACCACGTTCAGGATCACCTGCAGGACCGAGGTCGGGATGGTCGAGCCTCCCGGGGATCCCAGCGCAAAGGCCAGCCGGCCGGAGTCGTCCTCGGCGATCACGGGGCACATCGACGACAGGGGGCGCTTGCCGGGAGCGACGGCATTCGACTCGCTCTGGACGAGCCCGAACTGGTTCGGGAAGC
>JBIIHZ010000075.1:0-7661 GCA_044235265.1 Candidatus Sericytochromatia bacterium | reverse complement strand
AGCAAGCTCTTCGAGTAGTGGCGCTCTGGGTTCTCGCCGGGCTCGGCAATCCCGGTCAGGAATATGCGCGCACGCGTCACAACGCGGGCTTCATGGTCGTCGAGGCCATCGCCTCGGACCTCGGCGCCGACTGGAAGCTCGAGACGCGTTTCGAGGCGCGCGTGGCCGAGGCGCGCCTCGGCGGCGATCGCCTCATCCTCGTCGAACCGCTCACCTACATGAACCTGTCCGGTCGGGCGGTCCAGAAGGTTCTGGGCTACCACAAGGTCACCCCCGAACGCTTGCTCGTCGTGTACGACGACCTGGCCATCCCGCTGGGAGACGTCCGGGTTCGTGCGACGGGCTCCGCCGGCGGTCACAACGGCATCTCGTCCATGATCCAGTGTCTCGCGAGCCAGGCCTTCGGTCGTGTCCGCGTCGGGATCGGCCCGCTTCCGTCCGGTCGGCGCATGAACGATTTCGTCCTGGGGGCCTTCACCGCCACCGAGAGGGACGATCTCGAGCGCGGGCTCGATCAGGCGGCGCGAGCGTGCAGGACCATCCTGGAGCGCGGGTTCGACGCTGCGATGCAGGATTTCAACCGTACCGTGAAACCCGCGAATCCGGCCTGATGCCCGTTCAACGGGGCAGTCGGGGGATCGGGGGCGGCGTCGGCGCCTCCGCTCCCAGCGGCAGCGAGGGATCCACCATCACGTCGCCTTCGAGGCGTTCCAGGCTGTCTCCACCCGGCACGGCGAGTGATCCCTCCGCGCCCGCGGGCTGGGTCGGTGTCAGGATCGGTAACCCGATCGCCGGGCGGGGGGCGATCGCCCCTGGACGCCACACGAGACGGATGGGGTCGATGCCGCGAGACAGGCGTTCGATCCGGTCGACCACCTCGGCACGTGCCAGGAACTGGCTCGCGATGCGCTCGGGTGCCGGATTGGCCGACGTGGGGACGAAGGCGACCTTCGAGGTGAAGCCCAGGATCCAGTCGCCGTCATCGATCCGGTAACGGTGCATGCCCTCGATCCGGATCGACCGCACGGGACGGGACGGCGAGAAACGACGTCGGACGATGGCGACCGCGCGGGGGTCGAGCATCAGGCCGGTGGTCGAGCCCTCGACCAGCCCGAGCCAGCTCCCGCGGGACAGGACCCGTCGCTTCCCCTCGAGCCGGTAGGCATGGATGGCGTAGCTGGTCCGGCGCCGCAGCACCCGGATCCAGAGGCCGTCCTGGACCCCCTGGTAGAGGACCCGCTCGGGTCCATCGTCCAGCAGCACCGCGCGTCCCGGATCGGGACACGCGACGAGGATGGCAAGTGCGAGCAGGACTCCGCCCAGGCGCAGGCGCTTCGTCTGGCTGCCGCACGTCTCGCCGCAGGAGGGAGGGATGATCGGATGCCTCATGCCCCCCTCATACCCGCAAGGCTCACCCGACCTTGCGTCCCGCCTCCGGGACTGATAGGGTGAGAGCGTGCTGGCGTAGCTCAACCGGTAGAGCACCCGATTTGTAATCGGACGGTTGCAGGTTCGATTCCTGTCGCCAGCTCTTCCCGTTTCGCATGCATCGGCGCCATCGGTTTCGAAAGCAGGGCTTTCGGACTCGTTTTCTGTTCGACGTTCCGCCCCGCCCGTAGCGTTCGCTTTCAAGACGTTTGTTCGTCCATGTTTGGTCGAAATTGGGTCATTCCCTGGACAATTTCGACTTATCGCATCGTATTTGTGCATTGATTGACTGATTGACACGCTTTGCACGACAGATCGTGCGAGTTTGCCGCTATGGTTGAATGTATGGGATCCATGCATCAGCTTCGCGAATTTCTCATCCGACGCCGCTTCTCGCTGGGACTGTCCCAGCGGGAACTGGCCCGTCAGTGTCGCATCAATGCCGGGACCATCGCGAGCATCGAATCGGGTCGGGTCCAGCGCTTCCCTTCTCTGGCGACGCTGGAGGCCCTGGCGCGAGGTCTGCAGGTCGAGATGTCGCTGCTGGTCGACCTGGCACGCGAGGGTGCTCCCGAATCCCCATCGGTCCCCGGGGTGCACGTCCATGTCGATTCCGACCGCGGTGTTGCGCACCATGCCTTGCTGGCCGAGGAAAGGAAACTCCTGCTCGAATGCGCCGAGGCAGGCCTTTCTGACGAGTTTCTCGCCTTTTTTCGTCTTCACGAATCGCCTCCCGAGGACCGGCGGGTGACGTTGCTCATTCTCCAGGCCCTGGCCGTCGAGCACCTCAGGCGCATGCGCCAGCTCCGGGGCGTTCTCGCCCCTGACTTGTGCGGATCCTGAAGGGCGATTAGAATCGGGCGGTTGCCCCGTTCCGGAGTTGCACGTGGAGCCTGAGAACCCGGTATCCCCCCGGAAGGCGTGGTCCTGGTCCGCTACCGGCATCTTTCTGGCGTCCTGGCTCGTCTACCTGGCCACGGGCTGCTGGCAGGACACGCCCTACGATGCGCACGTGCATCAGGCCTGGGCCTTCCTGCATGGCCGTGCCGACCTGATCGATCCTCCCGCCTATTTCGAGACCGTGCGCCTGGGCGACCGGACCCACATGGCCTACGGGGTCTCCCCCTCGTTCCTGATGCTTCCGTTCGTGGTCGTCTGGGGCCTGGCTTTCCATCAGCCGGCCTTCAATGCCGCCCTCGGGGCTCTCGCCGTCACCTTCTGGTGGGTGATCCTCGGCCGGGTCGGCACGGAGCGGGTGCCGCGGATCTGGCTCACGAGTTGCTTCGGGGCCGGTTCGCTGTTCTGGTACTACGCGGGTGAGAACGGGAACACCTGGAGCCTGATGCACGTCACGGCCGTGACGTGCGTGCTGGGGGCGATGGCGGCGGCCCTCCGCGCGCGTGGCGCCTTCCTGGCAGGCCTGGGCATGGGGCTGGCGATCCTGGCCCGGCAGGCGGAATTGCTGGCCTTGCCCTTCATGGCGGGGCTCGTGCATCACCATGACGGTTCGCGTCGGCGCATGCTCGCGTTCGGCACGGGCCTGGGGCTCGTGATCGCCGCCGGAGCCCTCTACAATGCCGTCCGGTTCGGGTCACCCCTCGACAACGGGTACGAGCGCGTCATCCGTGCCACGACCGAGCCGGGACTGCTGCCCCACGGTCTTTTTCATCCTGCCTACGTGGCCAGGAATGCCGTCGAGACCTTCCTGCGACTACCCGAGCGTGTGGCCGGGTTTCCGGGCTGGAGCCCCACGCTCGATGGATTCAGCGTCCTGATCGGCTGGCCAGCGCTCATGCTGCTGCTCCTCCCCGGTCGCCGGGCGCAAGACGAACCCGTACCTGCTGTCATGCGAGGCACGCTCTGGCTCGCGGCGTTCACCTGCCTGGGAATCATCGGCCTCTATCTGGCCTATTACTGGTCCGGGTATGCCCAGTTCGGACGACGGTACAGCGTGGACTGGATGCCCTTCGCGCTCTGGCTGCTCGCGGCCCGATACCGGCACCGGGCGGATGTCTGGCTCGTCGGAGCCACGTTGCTCGGGCTCATCGTCGAGCTCTGGGGTATCTCGTGGTGGCAGATTCACCGATGGTGAGCCGACACGGGCGCAGATCCGTCGTGTAAACTGGCGACGGGAGGCAGCGATGGCGTTCTACAAGGTGGTGATCGGTCCCGAGGCCATGCCGTGGGTCGCATCAGGTCTCGAGGCCATGGAGCAGCATCTTGCCCGCTGCGTGCGGGAAGCCGAGCGTTTCCTGCTGGAGGTCGAGGGCCTGAAGGCCGACCTGCAACGGGTTCAGGCATGGAGGAACTACTTCTCGGGCCTCGAATCCCGCGGTCACGGCGATCTCGAGCTCGATCTGGTGCTCGAGGACGCGCTGTTGCTCAAGGCATCACTCGTCCTCGATGCCGGCCGCCAGTATGATCTGCAGCAACAGTTCGAGGCTGCGGTCCCGTCTCCACCGCTCTCGCTGATCGACCAGTTCCACTCCCGGCGGGTGCGCCGGATGCTCGCGGCCAGCCGCTTCCTGGTCGACGCGTTCGTGGATGCCGAGAAATTGCTCGGGAGCTGGGGATTGAGGTTCGACTTTGACGAGGTCCGGCCCGACTGAGGTCCGGTCAGGACGCTTCCGTCGCCCGGGTGTCCGCTTCCGACAAGCTGCCGAGCACGAGCACGCCGGGCCCCCATTCACCCTGTTCGGCTGCAGGGTTCCGGTTCGCCGGGCACCCCCCGTTGAGACAGGTGGAACAGATCGCTTCGTCGGTCAGCAGTTGCCCGTCCTGCCAGAGGCGGTAGTGCGTCTTCTCGACGACCACCGGGTGCCGGAGGCGCGTCGCCTCGCTGACGCCTACCCGCACGAACCACATGTTGCAGGTCCGTAGCCAGTGTCCGGCCCCGTCATGCCAGCGTGCGTCGGCTAGCGGGTAAATGCCGGACAGTCCGAACGCACCATCGACGACCCAGGCGGGTTCGAGGTGCTCGAGTTGCAGGCTTTCGGTCCGGGTGGTGCGGGTCATGGGAGTCCCTGGCAGCATGAAGACGACTTCCATGTTAGCACGCAGGGGCAACCCTGGCGCGCAGGGCCTCGATCACCGCCTCGAGCTGGATGCTGGTGCGACGCGCCATGTCTTCGACCGTCTCGAGGTGGCTGTCGACCCAGGGGCCCCAGCTGGCCGGCGCCTCGACCCAGCTCTCGCGCAGACTTTCGAGTTCGTCCGCCTCGGCGTTGAGGGATTCCAGTCGTCCGTAGAGGCGTGTCCGGGCACGCTCGGCGGCGCGCAGCCCGTGGCGCTCGATCAGGGTCTCGTAGTAGTCGATCCAGCTGGGACGGATGGTCATGGTCTCGCTCCGGTTGATGAGGGGACGCCAGGGCCATGATGCATCATGTATGAAGAAATGTAAAGGATCGCTTCAAGCTTTCTTCACCTGACGTGCACGCGCCCGTGAACGCCCCGTGGTCTGCTCGGACCAGGCGAGACGGGTCGGGGCACGATTGCCTGGCCCACCGGGTGCAAGGAGGAGGAAGACACATGACCGGATATCGGCTCACGGGGCACTGGGACCGACGAGGGGGGGCCTGGATCCTGGCTCTCTCGGGTCAGCTGAACGATCTGACCGAACCGCTCTTCGAGCAGATCCTCGCCCGTTACGAGGTGGATGGTCTTCCCGTCGTGCTGGATGCCTCGGAACTCGAGCACGTCTCGAGCATCGGATATTCGCTCTGGCTCCAGTTCGCGAGCCGCGTGGAGGCAGCCGGGGGCGCGTTCACGGTGGCTGCAGCCCCGCCCCAGGTCTCGCGGCCCCTCTCGATGGTTTTCGGGGATCACATTCCCCAGGTGTCGACCGTGGAAGCGGCGCTCGGAACCCCGTGGAGGACCGCGTGATGGCGTCCCGACCACCCCGGGCGCTGATCGGACGGGCACGCTTCACGAACCGGCTGGCCGATCTGCATGCGATCCACCAGTTCGTCCGGGGGCTCGCCATCGAGGCCGGGTTCCTCGACCAGGCGCTCGGTGACATCGAGCTCGCCGTGGTCGAGGCCTGTGCCAACGTGGTCAAGCACGCTTACCGGGGGCATCCCGAGGCGAGCATGCCGATCGACCTCGAGGTCTGGCTCGATGAGCCCGACTTCTGCATCGTCATCACGGACCGGGGGCAGCCCTTCGAGCCCCCCACCGGGCCGATTCCGCGTCCCGATCCCGCCCGGTTGCTCGAGCGGCGACCGCGAGGAGGACTCGGGCTCTACTTCATCGTCAACCTCATGGACGAGGTCGACTGGGAGCTGCTCCCGGGAGCCCCCAACCGGTTGCGGCTCGTGAAGCGCCGATCCTCGTGCTGATGGCCAGCCCGGTCAGGTCCGGGCCGGTGGCAGTCCGAGCCGGGCATGCTCGTATTCCTGCACGAGCTGTTCCACGATCCGGGCGCACGGCCGGATGTCATGAATCAGGCCGAGGCCATGACCGGCGCTCCACACGTCACGCCAGGCCCCGGGGCGTTTACCGGCCTCCTCCCGCCTGGCCCGGAAGTTCTCCAGGCTGGGCCGGAGGAAGTTGGCGGGGTGTCCCGTGACGTCCGCGGAGTATTCGATGTCCTCCGGTCCGAGATCGACCAGCGCCTGTCGATAGGGATCCGGGACCGGAGCCTCCGTGCTCGCGATGAAGCGCGTGCCCACGTAAGCCCCGGCTGCCCCGAGGGCCAGTACAGCCGCCATCTGGGCGCCCGTGGCGATGCCTCCGGCGGCGAGCACGGGGATCTGCACGTGTTGCAGCAGTTGCGGGACCAGCACGAGGGGACTCACGGTACCGGCGTGGCCTCCCGCGCCCGATGCGACGGCGACGAGGGCATCCACGCCAGCCTGGACGCACTTGCGGGCGTGGCGGAGGGTCGTCACGTCCGAGAAGACCCGCAGGCCCGCCTCGTGGGCACGGGCGGTCAGCTCCGTCGGGTCTCCGAGGCTCGTGACCACGACCGGAACCCGGCGTTCGAGGCAGACGGCGAGATCGGCCTCGAGTCGGTCGTTGCCGAGGAGGATCAGGTTGACGGCGAAGGGTGCCGAGGTCCGCGCCTGGATCGCCTCCACGGCCTCCCGGAACGCCTCGGTGCTCCGGAAGTTCAAGGAGGGCATCGCTCCGAGCCCTCCGGCCTCCGAGATCGCGACGACCATCTCGACGTTGGAGACGAGAAACATGGGGGCGCCGACGATGGGGTAGCGGATGCCGAGCATCCGGGTCAGCGAGGTCTCGATCACAGGGCACCTCCCGAGGCGATGAGCGTGTCATGATGCTGCTTTTGGGTTGTACCCGGGGGCGGATCGCTTATACTGGAAACGGACGCGACGTCGAAGGGGAGGAGCGCATGGAAGCGGCTTTCACGAGGGTGAGAAGGCCGTCACATCGGCAGGCCAAGAAGGACGAGTGTCGCCAGGCAATCGCCCGTTCGGCCGTCCAGCTGTTCGAGGCCAAGGGCTTCGATGCGACCACCATGGACGAGATCGCGCTGAGTGCCGGCGTCAGCCGACCCACCGTGTTCAACTATTTCGCCCGCAAGGAGGACATCCTGATGGTCCTCGCTCACATGATGGCGACTCATCTCGCGGCCGCGAGTCAGTCCTTTGGCAACCCTGCCGGGCACCCCGCTCCTCTCGGGGCCATCCGGCGCATGATCCTCACGATGGCGGCGGCTTTCGCCGAATATCCCGAGACCTCGCGGGCTTTCCACATGCTTCGCATGCAGGAGATGAAACGTCGCCGCGACCAGGGACAGACCGTCAGCGAGGACGATGCGCCCATGCGCGAGGAGCGGGCCATCATCGAGGCGCTCATCCAGAGGGCTCAGGCGCTCGGTCAGGTCCGGACGGACTATCCGTCCTCCGAGCTCACCCGGCATCTCATGATCGGTCTGTTCTCGAGCACCATCGGTCCGTGGAGCATGGGCGCCTACGGGAGCGAACCGCTGGCCGATGTCGTCGGGCGCACCCTGGAACTGTATCTGACCGGCATGTGCCGCTGACGGACACGGCTGTCGCCGTGCTGGCCGATCCGGGCCTTCCCACACCTCTGACGTGAAAACACCCCGGTGAACCTGTCAGGTTCACCGGGGTGTTTCTTGTGGCACAGAGGCGTCAGGCCTCGAGCACCGCGTGAGCCGGTGCCGGGATCATCTCGGCCTTTTCCTTCTCGGTTCCCGCCGAGGGCCCCGCAGGGGCCTTGGGCCCGCGCCGGAAAAGGTTGAACGT
>JBIIHZ010000074.1:0-7710 GCA_044235265.1 Candidatus Sericytochromatia bacterium | reverse complement strand
TCGTCGTCCTCTCGACCGACAAGTTCAAGACGATCACCCTGACCCTCAGCCTCGCCTGTCCGCTCGATCCGGCCAACCTCAGCCTCGACGCGGTCCTGCCTGCTGTCCTCGCCCGCGGTTGCAAGCTCGCCCCGGGCGTCAAGGCCCTCCAGGACCGCCTCGACGACATGTTCGGTGCCTCGTTCGATCACGGCGTCTACAAGCATGGCGACCAGCACGTCCTGCAGTTCGACCTCGAGATCCCGAACGGCAATTACCTTCCGGGCAAGCCTCACCTGCTCGAGGATGCCCTCGCGTTGCTGGCCTCGCTCGTGGGCGAACCGCTGCTCGAGGATGGCCTGCTCAGGTCGGACTTTCTCGACCTCGAGCGTGAGCAACTGCGTCGCCGCCTCGGTTCCATCATCAACAACAAGGCCCGGTATGCAGCCTTTCGAGGTGTGGAGGCCCTCTTCGAGGGAGAACCCTTTGCCCTGCACGCGCTCGGGCGTCTCGAGGATCTTCCCGGGCTCACGCCGGCGCGCGTGACGGCCCGTCACGCCGAGATGCTCACCGGGATGTGGCGAGAGCTCGTCGTGGTCGGAGACGTCGATCCTTCAAACGTCCGGGACCTCTGGGCACGCTACTCTCCTTTCCCGCAAGGCCAGGGCCCCGCGCTGAATCCCACCCGACGCCTGGGCGATCGCTCCGACGTCCTCGAGCGCTCCGACCGCTTCGACGTCCAGCAGTCGCAACTGGTCTTCGGCTTCCGGGCTCCCGTCACCATCCACGACGAGGACTATCCCGCCTACCTGATGTTTTCGGGCGTCCTGGGGGGCTATGCGCACTCGAAACTCTTCGTGAACGTGCGCGAGAAGGCCAGCCTCGCCTACAGTGTCTACTCGCGCTATGACGCCATCAAGGGCTACATGCTCATCACGGCGGGTATCAACGAGTCGGATCGGGAACCTGCCGAACGGCTGATCCTCGAGCAGCTGGAGGCGATCGCCCGCGGGGAAGTCGATGACGACGAGATGCAGCAGACCCTCGCCCTCATCGTCAACGACTACCGCGAGCTGGTCGATTCGGCCCCGGCGATCGCTCATCAGGTCCTGGCTCGTGACCTGACGGGACATCACTGGACCATCGACCAGATCATCGAGGCCTGCGGCCGAGTCACGGTCGACGACGTGGCGCGCCTGGCCCGAGAGACCCGTCTCCACGTCCGTTATGCCCTGCGCGATCGCCAGTCCCGGGAGGTGACGCATGCCTGAGGTCCGTTCCACCACGCTCGCCGAGACGCGCTTCGAGGAAACGCTACCCTCGGGCCTTCACGTCGTCGTCCTCCCGCGCCCGGGGTACGCCAAGACGTTCGGGATGTTCACCACCCGTTACGGCTCCATCGACCACCATTTCCGCCCCCTCGACGGCCAGGAAATCCGCGTGACCGACGGGATCGCGCACTTCCTCGAGCACAAGCTCTTCGAAGAGCCCGACGGGGATGCCTTCACGCGCTTCGGTCGCAAAGGGGCCTCGGCCAATGCCTTCACCGGCCACACCCAGACCAGTTACCTCTTCACGGCCACCGACCACATCACCGAAAACCTGCATACCTTGCTCGATTTCGTGCAGGCCCCCTACCTGACGGATGCCAACGTCGCCAAGGAAAAGGGCATCATCGAGCAGGAAATCCGCATGTACGATGACCACGCCACATGGCGGGGCTACCGGGCCATGCTCGAGAACCTCTATCACGTTCATCCGGTCCGCATCGACATCGCCGGCACGGTCGAGTCCATCAGCCAGATCGACGTCGAGAGCCTTCTCACCTGCTATCGCACCTTCTACCATCCGGCCAACATGGTTCTGGTCGTCTGCGGGGACGTCGATCCGGACGTCGTTTTCCGGGAAGTCCGGGCCAACCAGGCCCGCAAGACCTTCGAGCCCTGGCCGGGGGTCGAGCGTCTCCAGGATCCCGAACCGGATACCGTGCACGCGGCCTCCACCACGCTCCATCTCTCGGTCGCTCGCCCCATCCTGCGGCTCGGCTTCAAGGATCGGGCTCCCGGTATCGACGGCGAGGCCCTCCAGTTTCATCATCTCGTCGCAGGGATCGCGCTGGAGCTCACGCTCGGAAAGGCCTCCGATCTGTACAATCGCCTCGACGGATCCGGGCTCATCGACGCCACGTTCTCGTACGATCACGAGGCCGAACCCGGCTACGCGTACACCATGCTCGGGGGGGAAACGGACGATCCCGAGCGTCTCGCCTCCGCTCTCATCGAGGGCTTCCAGCAGGTCCGGACCCACGGTTTCGTGGCGGAAGCCTTCGAACGCGTTCGCCGCAAGCGCCTCGGGGAATTCCTTCGCGTCTTCAATTCTCCCGAATCCCTCACCTATGAATTCACCACCGCATACCTGGCCGGGGTCGACATGTATGCCATTCCGGCCCTGCTGGATCGCGTGACTCTCGAGCACGTCACGGAACGCGCCCGGGCCCTGTTCGATCCCGAACGGATGTCGAAGGTCGTCATCCTGCCCACCCAGGAAAGCTGACCCGGAGTTCGCATGCACCGCCAGCACGTGCTCGAGGACGGCAGAAGCATCGTCATCCGTCGCGCGACCGTCGCGGACAGCCAGGCCATCTTCGACCTGTACGACTCGCTCTACCAGGGCCAGTACACGCTCGACATCGTCAACCGGGACGACGTCCGCGATTCGGCTCTGGCCGATCAGGACCATGTCTGGCTCGTGAACGACTTCGAGGGCCGGATCATCGGCTCGGTCGTGTTCGAGGTGGATCCCGCCCATCGCAACGGCAAGGTCTTCGCGGCGGTCGTGCATCACGAGTTTCGCCGTCACGACCTCATGTACCAGACCATCTCGCTGGGGCTCGATGTGCTCATGCACCGCGATCGCACCATCGACGTCCTCTACGCCACCACCCGGACCGCCTCCATCGGGCCGAGCAAGCTCCTCAAGAAGCTGGGATTCGTCAGTCTCGGCATCTTCCCGAACGTTCACCGCCTTGCCGATTACGAGACCCACGGCCTGAATGCCATCTTCCATCCAGACGCCTTCGCCAACCGCCGGCGCCTGCCCCGCTTGATTCCCGAGGTCGAGGGTTTCTACCGCATCATCCGCCAGACCTTTCATCTCGAACCGGCGGAGATCGTCCCGTCCCGGGAAGCCCCGAGACTCCGGATCCAGCGTGGCGCCATCGCCGCCACGGACCATGCCCAGGCGCGCGCTACCGGACGCCTCCTCTTCGACTTCTTCCCTTTCCACGTGCCCAACTTTCTCTTCCAGACCGACGATCGCCGCATCCAGGCCTTCGTCAACTACGAGGGCAAGGACGGTCACGGCGTCATCGTCGGCCTCGTCTGTCCTCCGGACGAACTGCGGGTCACGCTCGGTGCCATCTTCGACACTGCTCGCCGCACCGGGGTCGAGTATCTCGAGACCCTGGTGGACTCCTATGAGCCTGAACACCAGCGGGCTGCCCTCCAGGCCGGATTCCTGCCTTGCGGGTATTTCCCGTGCGTCGAGGAACGCGACGGGGAACGGAGGGATTACCTGGTCTTCGCGCGGACGACCCTCCCGCTCAATTTCTCGAACGTCCAGATGACGCCGCGGGATCGCCAGTTCCTGGATGTCTATCTCCAGAACACCGAGTACCGGAACCTCGTGGTCAAGATGCACTTCACGGGGCCTCTCGACGACGGGGGAATCTGATCCATGGCGCTCCGCCGGACGTCCGAGTATCCGCTTTCACCCGTCGAGACTCTCGATGCCGCCAAGCTGCGCTCGCTCCGCGTTCGCAAGTTGCGGGAGCTCCTGGCGATCGCCCGTGCGGGTTCTCCGTACTATGCCGAGCTCCTCGCCTCTTTCGACCTGGCGCGTGTCGACTCCCCCGAGGGCTTGCCCGTCCTCGATCGCCATGCCCTTCGGGCCCACGTCCCGCCGAACGGGTCGGATCTGCTCACGGGCCCGCTCGAGGCTGCCTACGTGTTTCGCAGCGGTGGCACCACGGGCTCGCCCAAGTTCTCGGCCTTCAGCCGCGACGAGTTCCGGCGCATCATCCCCATCTTCCAGCGCACCTACGGGGCAGCCGGCCTGCATGCCGGGGACCATGTCGCGAACCTCTTCGTCTCGGGCAGCCTCTACGCGTCCTTCGTCTTCGTCAACCGGATGCTCGAGGAGATGGGGTGCGTGAACTACCCCTTCACGCATCACGCTCCCACCGAGACCGTCAACCGCCACGTGGGCTGGTTCCCGATCAACACCCTCGTGGGGATCACGAGCGGGGTCCTGGCGGCCGTTGCGGGCCTCGAGGTGTCCGCGGCCGCACGCATCGAGAAGGTCTTCTACGGGGGCGAGCACCTTCATGACGACGAGCGCGTCTGGCTCCGGGAGCGGCTGCCGAACCTTCGCCTCCTGGCCTCGGCAGGCTACGGGGCCGTGGATACGGGCATCCTGGGCTTCCAGTGCATACATGCGACGGGTGCCGTGCACCACCTCCATGCCGACCACGTGTGGCTAGAGATCGTCGACCCCGAGACGTTCGCCCCCGTGCCGGATGGCGACGAGGGCACGGTCCTCGTCACGATGCTCGACCGCACGCTGATGCCCCTCCTGCGTTACGACCTGGGTGACAGGGCTCGCTGGATCGCGGGCGCCTGCCCCTGCGGTCGAAACAGTCCACGGTTCGAGCTCCTCGGGCGTCAGGATGACCTGCGCATCGGCATCGCGACCGTCGCACATGACGAGGTCGTCCAGGCGGCGACTTCCGTGCGTGGCCTGACGTCCCGGCTCCAGATGATCAAGGAGCGCGAGGATCGTCGCGATCGCCTCGTGATCCGGGTCGAACTCCTCGAATCCCTGCCGGCCGGTTCCCGTGACCAGCTGATCGTCGCTCTCGAGGCCGCGCTGCGTCGCGTCAAACCGGACCTCGGGACGCTCGTCGACACGGGACACATCCATCCGCTCGTGCTCGAGTTGCTCGAACCGGGGAGCGTGCCTCGATCCCCCGTCACGGGCAAGGTGATCCGCACCCGCGACCGCACCCTCGAGGCCTGATCTCGCCCCTTCCCACACGAGGAGCCAGGATGACACCGACGTCGCCCTCTCTGGACCATCACCCGGCGCTCGAGGCGCTCTTCTCGACCCCCGATCCCTACGCGGCGGGTCCCGAGGTCGATGAGCTCTTCGTCTTGGCCATGCGCGAGGCGGTGGCCTGGCACCTGCACGCCTCTCCGGCGTATGCCAATCTTTGCCGGACCGATGGCTTCGACCTCGACTCGCTGCAAGACGTCACCGATCTGGCGCGCGTGCCCCACGTGTTCGTCAACGTCTTCAAGACGCGGGAATTGCTCTCGGTCCCGTCCGACCGCGTCGCCCTGCATCTGACCTCGAGCGGGACCACGGGCCAGAAGAGCCAGGTCTTCTTCGATGCCGCTTCCCGTGATCGCGGCCTCGCCACCGTCGACCGCGCGTATGCGGCCATGGGTATCACGAGCGAGGCGCCGGGTGTCCGGTATCTGCTGCTCGCCCAAGACCCCACCGAGGCCCTGCGCGTCGGGACGGCCTTCACCGATACCCATCTCACGCGCTTCGCTCCGGCCCTCGAGAAGGTCTATGCGCTGCGGTGGTCCGGATCGCGCGGGGAATTCGTCTTTCGCGAGGACGAGGCGATCGCCACGCTCGAGCGGTACGCGACGTCCGGCGATCCGGTCCGCATCATCGGTTTTCCCGCGTTTCTGCATCGCCTGGCCGTGAACCGGCTCCGGGAAGGTCTGCCGTCCCTCGCGCTTCCGGTCGGCTCCTGGGTGCTGACGGGAGGGGGCTGGAAGACCTCCGAATCCGAGCGCATCGACCCCGAGACCTTCCGTTCCGAGGTGCATGCGGCCTTCGGCATCGATCCCGCCTGCATGCGGGATGGTTACGGGATGGTCGAACACGGGATCCCCTACCTCGAATGTGAGGCCCATCGCTTCCACGTGCCCGTCTGGGCCCGGGCCCTCGTGCGCGACGTCACGACGCTCGCTCCCGTCCCGGAGGGAGAGGTCGGGTTCCTCGAACTCCTGACCCCCTTCAACCGGGCCATGCCGACCCTGGCCCTGCTGACGAGCGATCTCGCCCGACTCGAGCGGGACTGCCCCTGCGGCCGTCCCACCGTCACGATTCGCCTGGCCGGTCGCGCCGGTACGCGCAAGAATCGGGGCTGCGCCCTGTCGGCTGCTGCGATGCTCGAGAAGGGAGGCCACGCGTGAGACGTCACTGGATCCTGGGACGCGAGGAGACCGGCGACCTGTCAGCGGCTCGCGTCCGCGATCTCGTGCGGGAGGCCCGTGGTCTGCGCGAGGCGATGCGGCGCGTGCCCGTTTCCGAGGTGCTCGACCTTCTCGACCGGGTGTCGCGGCGCTGGCGGGATCCGGGTGATGCCGTCACCCGCGAGGGCCTGGAGATCCTCGTTCGCGAGATGGGCTGCTCGACCGAGATGGCGCGTCTCGAACTCGAGGCTCTGGCCACCGTCTGCTCGCGCGACTACCTGGAAGCCAAGATCGTCGCGGAGTTCGGTTCTCTGGACAACCTCGGGTCCTGGTCGGGTTCTGCTGGGACCGGCTTCCGCAGACCGCACCCGCGTGGCGTCGTGCTGCACGTCGCCGCAGGAAATTCCGCCACGGGGGGATTGCTCAGCTGCCTCGAGGGCCTCGTCACGCGTAACGTGAACCTCCTGAAGGCTGCGAGCGGTGCGCCCTCGCTCGCCCTGGGGTTCGCACGGCTCCTGGCGGACGAGGATGAGGGTGGCGTACTCTCTCGTGCCCTGAGCGTGCTCACGTGGCCCGGGGCCTCGAGCGACCTGCATCGGACCTTCCAGGAACTCGCCGACGCGATCGTCGTGTGGGGGGGAGAGGACACGGCCCGTGCCTACCGGGATGGCCTCGGGGCGAGCACGCATCTGGTGGTCTACGGACCGAAGGCCTCCTTCGCGGCCATCACCCGCGAGCACCTCGACCGGCATGAGACGGTGCGCGATCTGGCCCGGGCGATCGCCGTGTTCGATCAGGCCGCCTGTTCGAGTCCCCAGGTCTGCTACCTGGAGGACGATTCCCCCGATGCCGCCCCCACGAGGGCCTTCTGCGCGCGGCTGCTGGAAGCCCTCGACGACGTGCATCACCGGGAGCTGCCCCAGGGCTCGCTCTCGATGGCCGAACGAGCCGAACTCACCAAGGAGCGCGAGCTGGCCCGCTTCGATGCGGCACAGGGCCAGGCCGGCCTCTGGATCCCGGCCGATCGGGCGCCACACGCCACCGTCTGGTTTTCCGACGATCCGACCTTCGAGCCGTCGCCGCTCTTGCGCACCATCCGCGTCAAGCGGGTCCCGGACCTCGCGGGCCTTGGCCCGCATCTCGCCCCGTATGAAGGTTCCCTGCAGACGGCCGGGCTCGCGGCCCCCGCTTCCCGGGTCCTGGAGCTGGCGGATGCGTTCGTGGCCGCCGGGGTCCATCGCGTCACGACGATTCCTGGCATGAGCGGGGGGCCCCCCGGCGAACCTCACGACGGTCATCTGGGCCTGCAGGAGCTGATCCGCTGGGCCTCGGTCGAGATGCCGGCCGCGGGCGAACGTTTCGATGCCCGCGAGTGGCTGACATCGGGGGCTCTCGACGAGCTGGCGTGGGTCCGGGCGCGCGATCTCGTCCATGGGCGGGCCCGGGGCTCGGCCTTCCACCG
>JBIIHZ010000073.1:0-7725 GCA_044235265.1 Candidatus Sericytochromatia bacterium | reverse complement strand
GTGGGCCTCCTGCTCTCCAGTCATTGTTCGAGCGCCTGCCCGCGGATTTCCCCGTGCCCATCGTGGTCGTCCAGCACATGCCGGTCGGTTTCACCAAGGCCCTGTCCGAGCGTCTCAACAAGATCTGTGAACTCAACATCCGTGAGGCGATCGACGGGGATCCCCTGCAGCCTCGCTCGGTCCTGATCGCGCCTGCCGGCAAGCACCTGGTCGTCAAGCGCGAGCATGGCAACCTGGTGGTGCGGTTGCTCGAGGATTCCAGCACCCATACCTGGCACAAGCCGTCCGTCGACATCATGTTCGCCTCGCTGGCCCAGCATGTCGGTAACCGTGCCCTGGCTCTCGTCATGACGGGCATGGGCTCGGATGGGACCATCGGCGCCACCGCCATCAAGGGGCAGGGTGGTGAGGTGTGGTCCCAGGACGAGTACAGCAGCGTCGTCTATGGCATGCCGCGGTCCATTGCCGAGGCGGGTCTTTCCGATCGCGTCCTCGACCTCGAGGAGATCCCGGCTGCTCTGGCCTGGGTCGCCAAGATGTCGTAAACTCGTCATCGAGAGCGGATCCCGAGGGTGGTCGTCTCGACCACCCTTTGACCGTTTAGGGGCGACATGGCCACGTCGACCACGACCGTTCAATCCGGACTATCCGGTGGACTGAACCGGCTGCTGAAGCAGGGAGACATCGTGCTCTCCGCGCTGATGCTGGTCATCGTCGGCATGCTCATCATTCCCCTGCCCGACTTCCTGCTGGACATCGGGCTCGTCCTGAACATCACGGGCAGCCTGCTCATGCTGCTCATCGCGCTCTACGTCCTCGAACCCGTCCAGTTCAACACGTTCCCGTCGCTGCTGCTGGTCCTGACCTTGTTCCGTCTGGCCCTGAACGTCTCCACGGCGCGGTTGATCCTCTCGACCGGGGAGGCGGGCTCCGTCGTCCGGGCATTCGGTTCGTTCGTCGTCCAGGGCAACGTCATCGTCGGGGTCATCATCTTCCTGATCCTGATCGTCATCCAGTTCGTCGTCATCACCAGCGGTTCCGGCCGCATCTCCGAGGTGGCCGCGCGGTTCACCCTGGACGCCATGCCCGGTAAGCAGATGGCCATCGACGCCGATCTCAACTCGGGCCTGATCAACGAGCAGCAAGCCAAGGAACGCCGTCGTGGTCTCCAGCGCGAGGCGGACTTCTACGGAACGATGGATGGTGCGAGCAAGTTCACCCGCGGCGACGCGATCGCGGGGCTCGTCATCACCGTGGTCAACATCATCGGGGGCCTCTCCATCGGGGTCTTCCAGCGCGGGCAGGACATCGTCCAGGCGCTGCAAGACTATACCCTCCTGACGATCGGTGACGGCCTCGTGTCCGCCATCCCGGCCCTGCTGATCTCCACCGGGACGGGTGTCCTCGTCTCGCGGGCAGCCAGCGACACCAGCCTGGCCGACACCATCGGAACCCAGGTCCTGGCCAACGCGCGCCCCATCGGCATCGTCTCGGCCATGCTGGCCTTGCTCGCCGTCACGCCCGGGATGCCGACCCTGCCGTTTCTCGTGGTCTCGGGCCTGATGGGGGGCCTGGCCTACGTGCTCAATTCCCAGAAGAAGAAGGCGGCCACGGAGGCCGAAGCGGCTCAGAGCACCCAGACCGAGGCGGCCGTGCTTCCCAAGGGGCCCGAGAACGTCATGAGCCTCCTCAAGGTCGATCCGATGGAGCTCGAGATCGGCTACCGTCTCATCCCGCTCGTCGATGCCGGTCAGGGCGGTGACCTGCTCGAGCGCATCACCATGATCCGCCGCCAGACGGCGCTGAAGCTCGGACTGGTCCTGCCTCCCATCCGGGTCCGGGACAACCTCCAGCTCAAACCCAAAGAGTACCGGATCAACCTTCGCGGTATCGAGATCGCGCGTGGAGAGATCCAGATCGATCACTACCTCGCCATGGATTCGGGGATGGCCTTCGAGCCGCTCGACGGGATCCAGACCACCGAGCCCGTCTTCGGGCTCCCGGCCGTCTGGATCACCGAGGACAAGAAGGAACAGGCCGAGATCGCGGGTTACACGGTCTTCGATGCGTCCAGCGTCATCGCGACGCACCTGACGGAGGTCATCAAGGCTCACGCTCCCGAGATCTTGACCCGCCAGGACGTCCAGTCCCTGCTGGACAACGTCAAGCAGGATTCGCCCGCCGTGGTGGGCGAACTCGTTCCGGACCTGCTCGGGGTGGGAGATCTTCAGCAGGTCCTCCAGAACCTGCTGCGCGACCAGGTCTCGGTCCGCGACCTGCTGCCGATCCTCGAGGCGCTGGCCACGCACGCGCGCCTCACGAAGGATCTCGACGTCCTCACCGAGCATGCGCGTGCGGCGCTGGCGCGAGGGATCACGCGCGAGGCGCTGGGGCCGGACGGCGCGCTAGCGGTCATCACCATCGATCCGGCTCTCGAGCAGACCCTCGCGGGTGCCATCCAGATGACCGATCAGGGCGCGTTCGTCGCCCTCGAGCCCGGGGTCGCCACCCGGGTGCTGCGCGGCGTCACCGAGGTCATGGAGCGCGTGATGGGTCAGGGTGGGCAGCCCGTCGTGCTGTGCTCGTCCAAGGTTCGCCTGGTGTTTCGGCGGCTGATCGAGCGCAGATTCCCGACCTTGATGGTCATGTCGTATAACGAGGTCGTCCCCGCGCAGACCGAGGTGCGGTCGCTCGGGGTGATCCAGCTGGCATCGTGAGCAGGCACTGAACCGTGAAGATCGATTTCGTCGTCGGGGAGACGATCCAGGTCATCGTCAGAGTGCGTCAGCGGGCCGTCACCTGCATGTCGCGCATTCTCGAGCTGTCGCGAAGCCAGATCTTGATCTCGTGGCCCGAGAGGCATCACGTGCGCATTCCCGTCGAGGTCGACGAGGTCGACATCAACGTCGTGCGCTCCGATGCCGTGTACAGCGGGACCTGTTCCGTGGTTCGGCGCGATGAGGAGTCGATCGTCCTCGAAATACCGGATCCCGGGCACGTCCGCCGCATCCAGCGCCGCGACTTCGTGCGCGTCCCGGCAGGTCTACCGGCTGCCTTGAAGGTGCTCGAGATACCCGACGGGATGGATGGCCCCTCCAAGCTCGGGGCCTTGATGCTCGACGTGTCGGGAGGCGGGTGTGCCCTGAGGGCGAACGAGAGCTTGCCCGAGGGGACGCTCGTCGCGATGGCGGTCGATTTTCCCGAGTCCGGTCCGCTCGTCGTGTACGGACGCGTCCAGCGCGTCACCCGTCGTCTCGCGCGGGACCAGATGGTCCAGGTGCTCGGTCTGCAGTTCATCGAGCTCGACGAGACCACGCGGAGCGCGATCGTCCGGTACGTCTTCGCGCGCCAGCGAGAGGCCTCCTTGGCCAGGTCGCGCCAGGGTGGCGGTTCGGCCGTGAAGGGTGGTGGCCCATGAAGCGCAACTGGGGGGTGATCCTGGCCGTCGTGGCCGGATTGCTCGTCTTCGAGATCGCGATCTTCGCGGGGGTGTCCGAGCTGACGGCCCTCGTGCGTGCGGCGCTCGCTTTCGGGCTGGGGCTATTCGTGGGTGTCTGCTTCTCCTACATGGACGGCGCCTCCGGCTCCCGCAAGGGGCGGCGCACGCGACGGCTGGATGCCTGGATCGCCGGGATGGGGGGAGGTCGATCGTCCAGCAGCGAACCAGCTACCGGTGAGATGGATCTGGCCAGCTCCCAGCGCGCCATCCTCCAGATGGCGAAACAGGCCATGAAGCGCGAGGACTGAGCCGCGCGGGGTATAATGCCAGCGTCGCGGAGGACGAATGGCCGGACAAGACCACAGCGCCCTGTGGAAGCAGTACACCACCCACGGGGATCGCGCCAGTCGCGAGGCTCTCATCCTTGCGTATGCGCCGCTGGTCCGTTACGTGGTGGGTCGGCTGGCCGTCACCCTGCCCCAGAACATCGATCAGGACGACCTCGCGGGCTACGGCATCATCGGGCTTATCCATGCGATCGAGCGCTTCGCGCCGGATCGCGGCGTCAAGTTCGAGACCTATGCCATCACCCGGATCCGGGGGGCCATCCTCGACGAGCTGCGCAGCCAGGACTGGGTTCCCCGTTCCGTGCGGGCGCGCGCTCGCGAGATCGGCAACCAGATTGCCCAGCTCGAGGCCACGCTCGGTCGGCATCCCAGCGAACAGGAAATCGCCGATGCCATGGGCATCGCACCGTCCGAGCTGACCGACTACATGGGTTCTGCCACCGCGACCTTCCTCTCCCTCGACGAGATGGTCAACGGACATGACGAGGGGGGCTCCGTCTCGTGGGTCGATACCATGACCGACGAGCGTCCCGGCCCGCTGGCCCAGCTCGAGGAAAAGGAGATGCAGGAGCAACTGGCAATCGCCATCGATGCCCTGCCCGAGCGCGAGAAGCAGGTCCTGGCCCTCTACTACAAGGAGCAGCTGACGCTCAAGGAAATCGGTCTCGTGCTCGGCGTCTCCGAGTCGCGCGTCTGTCAGCTTCATTCCCAGGCGGCGCTTCGCATTCGCAACCACGTCAACCGCTACCTGGGCATCCAGGGGCCATCCAAGGGCAAGGCGTCGCGGGTCGGTGCATGACGTCCGTCGCACCGGATTGCCTCTCGGGTCCCGTCCTGCCCGCCACGGCTGATCTTCCTCCTGACTGGGTCCACGCCGGTCCTCTCGCCATCCAAGAGCACCTTGAAGGGCTCTGGGGTGGCATGCCTCTGCGGTGGGCCATCGTCTCTGCCGACGGGGCCGGATGCCGGATCGAGGGGGCCGTCTGGCGAGAGCGACAGGCATGAACGTCGCGCTCGTGATCCCGACGGGGGTGGGGGCCGAATTCGGAGGGTATGCCGGGGATGCCGGGCCCGTCGTGAAGCTCTTCTCAGGCATCGCCGAGCGCCTGCTCGTGCATCCGAACGTCGTGAACGCGGCGAGTCTCTTCGCGGGAGGGCCTCCCTGCTGGTACGTCGAGGGCGGCCTCCTCGATGCCTTCATGACGGGGCGCCTGGCCCTCACGCCGCCGCATGCGAGACGGGTGGGGCTGCTGCTCGACCGCGCCCTCGCGCCGGATCGTGCAGCCGTTGACCACCTGATGACGGCCGCCGACGCCGTCCGGGCGGTCCACGGGGTCCGGATGGTGGGGGTAGCCTGGACTCCCCGCCCCGTCGGAGCGCGGGTCTCGTGGCATCCCTCGGGCGCCAGCTGGGGGGAGCTACCGGACCCGGACGCCTTGCTCGAGGGAGCCCGCTCCCTGCTCGAGGCGGGGGCCGAGGCGATCGCCGTCGTCACCCGGATGCCCGAGCTCGATCCCATCGCCGTCGAGGCCTACCTCGCGGGCCAGGGGGCGGATCCCATCGGCGGGATCGAGGCCCTCATCAGCCGGGTCCTCACCCTGGGCCTCGGGGTCCCTGCCGCCCATGCTCCCTACGAGGGGCCCGACGGCGCGGAGCGGGTGGACCCGCGGGTTGCCGCGGAACATGTGGGGTACACGTACCTGCCGTGCATCCTTCAGGGCCTCGCCTGGTGTCCTGCTCCCGTACCCACGGGGACCGGTGGGGCGTTCCACGTGGAGGCCCTGGATGCCCTGGTGGTCCCGTCCGGTTGTCTGGGTGGGCCAGCGGTCCTGGCGTGCCTCGAGCGGGGGATTCCCGTGGTGGCCGTCGATTCCCCGGTCCGGGTGAATGGCCCTGCTTCCGGCGCCCTGCGCGGCGAGATCGTGCGGGTGACCAGCCACCTCGAGGCCGCCGGCGTGCTGGTCGCTTTACGGGCGGGTCTGGCCCTGGATACCCTGCGCCGTCCTCTCGCGCCCCTGGCCTTCCTGGACTGACTGCATCCCGGCTTCCTGGCCTTCTGCCCCGAACGGGAAAGGCCCCCCCGGAGTCGGGGGGGCCTTCCAGGAAGCGGGGACTAGATCTCGCCGGTGAAGATCTCGTCGACGCGATCGGGCGTCACGTAGTCGTAGGGCATGTAGAAGTAACCCTTGTCTCCCCACTTGGTGCCCCAGCTGTTCTTGATGATGAGCACCTTCTGGGCATCGTCGTAACCCACGATGAAGACCGCGTGGCCGCCGATGATGTTCTCCGAGGGGCGGGGCATCGGCATCTTGCCGGTGCGTGCCACGACGGGCGACATGAAGCTGCGGTACACCATGAACCCGAAGACGGCGGGATGACCTGCAGCCAGCTCGGCCTTGAGCGCCTCGAGGCCGACGTGCAGCTTGTGGCTCGAGATCTTCTGGTCCGCGGCTTCCTTCTCGGCCGCGGCGCTGGGCTTCACGGCGAACTTGGCCGGGTTGTACGGGATCGTCGAGTCGAGGCAGATGCCGTGCTTCTTGAGCGCGTCCATCCCGTCGATCATCAGGGCGCCGGAATCCTCGTTCACGGTCCCGCGAGCTTCGCGCTCCTTGTAGTACATGTACAGCGCGCTCAGCGAGGGGCTGGGGTTGCCGGCCAGGTTGTTCAGGGTCTCACGCAGGCCCTTGCCCATCGCGAAGGCGGTGCAGGATCCCAGGCTGCCCTGGTCGTAGACGGGGCTGATCTTGCCCGTCTCCCGCAGGTCCACGCGAGCGGGAAGTGCGCGGGTCGAGACACCGGGGATGTTGAAGATCGGCGAGACGCCACGGTTCACGAAGCGGTAACCGAAGCTGCGCAGCGTGCCGGTGCCGTCGGCCACCATCGTCTTGCCGGACGACGGGGTCACGGTGGCCCCCATGGGGGACAGACCGCAGCCTGCGAGGGTGGCGCTGAGGAGCGCGATGCTGACCAGCGACGACTTTTTCACGGATGATCTCCTTCGGAACCTGCCAGACGGTGCAAGGTTAAGGAAGCCTGGGGCTCAACTTAACTCTTCGATAACGATGGTCGCACCGCGGTCACGAGGAGACAAGCGAATTTACCAAGTTTTAACAAAACCTTACGGGTTATTGAACAGGTCGGAAGAATCGGTCTGAACTTGAGGGAGCACGTCCGTTTCCGGAGATCGTGCGCCGGTCGGGATCGCATGCGTCGAGCCCCCCGTGGACCTCACGGGGGGCTCGGTGTGGAGGGGCAAAGGCTCAGCGGTTCTGACCGGGCTGACGGATGGGCGAGGGCGAGAACTTCTGGATCCGGTTGTTCTGGGTGTCGCTGACGTACACGTTGCCGTCGGCATCGATCGTGACGCCCGTGGGCTGGTTGAACTGGCCCGGGGCAGGCCCCATGCCACCGAACTCCGAGAGGTAGGTGCCCTGGCTGCTGTACCGGATGACGCGGTTGTTGCCCGAGTCGACCACGTAGAAATCTCCGTTGCGGTTGTCGACGGCGATATCGGTCGGGTTCTCGAACTGGTTCTGACCCCGGCCGCGGAGCGTCCCGAAGTACAGGACGGGGCGATCGGGCGTCGGGCTCTGAAGGTCGAACTTCTTGATGACCGCGGTCTGGGAGCCGGCATCGACCACGTAGAGGTTGTCGTTGGCGTCCGCGGCGATCGCCGCGACCGAGCCCGAGACGGGAATCTGGCGCACGAGCTGGGCGCTCGAGTTGAACACCATCAGCTTGCCCTGACGGGTGACCACCGCGAAGCCATCCCGCAGGGCCTGGATGTCCAGGGGCTTGTCCGCGCCGGGGAACGGATCGGTGCCCCGGACCGGCAGGACCAGGTCACCCTGGAGGTTGTAGCGCTTGATCGGGTTGGCGGGCGACAGGATGCCGACGGGGTCGCAGAGCAGGACGTTCCCGTCGGGTTCACAGGTCATG
>JBIIHZ010000072.1:0-7734 GCA_044235265.1 Candidatus Sericytochromatia bacterium | reverse complement strand
GGCCCTGCGCGTCCGCGTCGAAGCACGCGTCGCGGCGGGGCTGGCCCGTCCGGGGCTTGCCGTCGTGCTGGTGGGTGACGACCCGGCCAGTCACGTGTACGTCCGCAACAAGGAGCGCGGCTGCGCGCGCGTGGGGCTGGAGAGCCGGACGGTTCGCATGCCGGCCACCAGCATCACGGCCGAGATCGTGCAGGCCGTCGAAGTCCTCAACGCCGATCCGACCATCCACGGCATCCTGGTCCAGATGCCCCTGCCCGCGGGATGTGACCCGCTCGCGGTGCAGCTGGCGATCCACCCGGACAAGGACGTCGACGGCCTGCACCCGCTGAACGCAGGACGCCTCGCGAGCGGCCTGCCGGGACTCGTGCCGGCCACCCCCCGCGGGGTCATGACCCTCCTGTCGCACGCGGGCATCTCGCTGCGCGGGGCACACGCGGTGGTGATCGGTCGCTCGAACCTGGTCGGCAAGCCGGTGGCGCAGCTGTTGTTGCAGGCAGATGCGACCGTGACGGTCTGCCACAGCCGGACCCGTGACCTGGACCGGCACGTGCGTCAGGCCGACGTGGTGGTGGCAGCCGTGGGGATCCCGGGACTCGTGACGGCCGACATGGTCAAGCCGCGGGCCGTCGTGATCGACGTGGGCATCAACCGCAACGCCGAAGGCAAGCTCGTGGGCGATGTGGACTTCGCCAGCGTGAGCGCCGTGGCGGGCTGGATCACCCCGGTGCCCGGTGGCGTGGGGCCCATGACGATCGCCTCGTTGCTCGAGAACACCTTGCATGCGGCCGAAAGCCTGGACCGCAGCCCCTGAGACCGGAACTCGAAAGGAGAAACCGGCGATGACTCAGCCAGGAGAGCCGGCCGTGGTCGTGTTCAGAACGAGGCCAGGAGCCAGATGGCCAGGATGGGCGCACCCAGGACAGCCGTCCCGGCCAGGAAGCCCAGGCTGACGGCACCCGCCAGCGCGCCCGCGGCACCGGGCAAGCCGGTCCCGACCCGGCGCGCGATTCCGCGGAAGAGGATGATCGCCATCCATCCGATGAGACCGGCGGCCAGCAGACCGGTCGATCCCGGCCACAGGCGCCCCAGGGCCGCCACCGGCCCGGCGAGCAGCAGCGGCCACAGGGCCGCCGCGAGCACGCGAACGTAGGCGGCGGCCGGCTGCCGCGTGACCACGCCCAGCCAGGCCGCCTGCCACAGGACGCCGAGGGCGATCGTCACGGCCGCGAACAGGCATGTGAAGACGAAGACCAGGGACCCCTCCCCCGAGGCGAGCACCAGCCCCACGACCACGGACAGCAGGATCCACTGGACCACGAGAGCTCTCCCGGAGGGGCCCTCTTCGTGAGTCTCGCCCGTGAACAGCGAGCGGTACATGAAATCGATCATGGCCGTCACTCCATGAGGGCGAGGGGCACGCGGTCACGCCGGAGCAGGGCCTCGAGGCCCGCCGACCAGGGGTCTGGTCCGAACCGGGTCGACATGCCGGGAAGGACCTGATCGAGGAAGCTCGATTCGGTATAGTTCTTGACCTGCGGATCCTCGCCCAGGTGTGCGGTCTTCTTGAGCCAGCGGATGGCGTCCTGGCTGGTGCCCAGTTCGTCCACCAGACCGTTGCGAAGGGCCTGACGCCCCGTGTAGACTCGCCCGTCAGCCAGGGGCCTGAGCTTCGCCAGGGGCATTCCGCGTCCCGCGACGATCGCCTCGAGGAACTGCTGGTAGATGTCCTCACACATGGCCTGGAGCAAGGCCCGCTCATCGGGGCGCATGGGACGATACGGCGACCCGATGTCCTTGTTGGCCCCGCTCTGGATGGTCGTGGCATGCACGCCCAGCTTGTTCATGAGCCCCGAGACATCCTGGGCGTGCATGATCACGCCGATGGACCCGGTGGTGGTGCTGGGCAGGGCGAAGATGCGCCGCGCGGCAGCCGCGATGAAGTAGCCTCCGGAGGCCGTCACGTCCCCCATGGAGACGGCGATGGGCAACTTGTGAGCCCGCGTGACCCGCATGAGCTCCATGTAGATGGCCTGCGACGCGGCGGCCGAGCCACCCGGGCTGTTGATCCGCAGCAACAAGCCCTTCACGCCATCGTCCTCGGCCCTGCGGATGGCCTTCACGAGACGCGTGGCCTGGGCTCCCGCGGACGAGAACGGGCTGTCGACGGTCTGCTCGTCCGTGATGACGCCGTAGACGTCAATCACGCCGATCTCGGGAGAGCCGGTCGTCGAGGCGACGAGCTTGCCGAGGTCTGCCGAGGAATCGGCCTTGCGGTCTTCCCCGCCGCGGGGGCCCTTGACCCACACGCCGACGGCGGCGACCAGGCTCGTCGCGACGAGCAGCGAGGCAAAGAGACGGTCCAGGCGCATGGGTCCTCCAGACAGAAGCGCAGGCGCATCGTAACATGAATGGCGAGTTCCCCCCCTTCCCGACAGGAGAGTTCCCGCCCGTGAAGCATGCGGCCGTCTTCCTCGATCGCGATGGCACCCTCAACGAAGAGGTGGGCTACATCCACGACCCCCAGAACCTCAACCTCATCCCCGGTGCCGGAGAGGCCATCCGGACCCTCAACCAGCGAGGCATCCTCGCGATCCTGGTGACGAACCAGTCGGGTCCCGCCCGGGGCTATTACCCCGAGAGCCACATCCACACCTTGCACCAGCGGCTCAACGACCTGCTGCTCGACGAGGGAGCGGTGCTCGACGACCTGTATTACTGCCCGCACCTCCCCGACGGCACCGACCCGCGCTACGCGATCTCCTGCGCCTGCCGCAAGCCCGGCACGGAGCTGGTCGATCGTGCCGTCGAGAAACACGGCATCGACCTCGCGCGGTCGTACGTCGTGGGCGACAAGGCAACCGACGTCGAGCTGGGCCAGGCCGCGGGCTGCAAGACCATCCTGCTGACCTCGGGTTACGGCGAACGCGTGCTCGCGGGTGAGTACCAGTGGAAGGTCGAACCCGACTTCGTGGCCCCCACGGTCCTCGAGGCCGTGACCTGGATCCTCGCCGACCTGGGCACGCGTGAGTAAAGCGAGTCTCGCCCGCGCCAGCACCGTCATGGCCGTCCTGCTCCTCGTGAGCAAGGGCGCGGGCTTCCTGCGCGAGAGCGTCGTCGCCTCGGCCTTCGGCGCAGGCGTCGTCAAGGACAGTCAGACGGTCGCCTACATCTTGCCGGCCCTGTTCCTGATCCTGCTGGGCGGGCTGAACGGCCCGTTCCACCTGGCGACGATGGGGGCCATCACGCGCCTGAAGGCCCGTGGCGAGGGCGAGCGGGTGCGCGACCTCGTCCTGACCATCGTGGTGGGCACCCTGCTGATCACGGGGCTGCTGGGCGGGGCGATCGCCTTCGGTGCGCCGGCCGTGATCGGCGTGCTCGGTCCCCGCCTGAGCCCGGAAGCCCTCGACATGGCGGCCCGGCAGCTCGTCGTCATGGCCCCCCTCATCCCCATCGGCGGCCTCATCGGGGTGCTCTGCGGCATCCAGAATGTCGGGGGCAAGTTCGCCAGTGCCAGCCTGTCTCCCCTGGTCTCGAGCGTCACCGTCATCGTCTGGGTGCTGGTCGCCCCCGACGCCATCGCGATCGCCTGGGGCACGCTCGCCGGGGCGCTCGGGCAGCTGGCCCTGCAGGGCTGGTCCGTCGTCCGCAACTGGCAGAGCCTCGTCGGCGGCGGTCTCGGTCGGGTGAACCTCCGGGATCCGGAGTTCCGGGCGATGCTCGGCGTGCTGGGTCCGGCGGCCCTCACGAGCTCCATCGGCACGCTCAACGTGGCGATCGCCACGGCCTTCGCCTCGCGTCTGCCAGCCGGCACCATCAGCACCTTCAACTATGCCAACCTGCTCCTGCAACTGCCCATGGGCATCCTGCTGACGGCTCTGCTGGTCCCGATGTTCCCGCGTCTCAGTGACGCCGCGGCCCGCGAGGACCACACCGGGCTCCTGGAATGGCTGGAACGCGGGACGGGCCTCCTGCTCGTGACGATGGTGCCCCTGGCCGCCCTGGTCGCGATGCTCGGCGCTCCCGCCATCCAGCTCGCCTTCGAGCGAGGAGCCTTCGGCCCCGAGGACACCCTCAGGACGGCCCTGGCCCTCGCGATCCTGGCCGTCTCGATGCCGCTGTACTCGGTGCGGGACCTCTACGCGCGGTTCTTCTACGCCCGCCAGGAGAGCCGGGTGACGGCCACCATCACGCTGCTGTCGGTGGGCGCCAACATCGGGTTCAACACGCTGCTGCTCCCGTGGGGACTCGCGGGCCTCGCAACTGCCACGGTCCTGGTGACGGCCTTCAACCTGGTCGCCCTCGGGGTCCTCCTGCGGCGGCGGCTGGGCACGCTGACCCTGAGGCGACAGGCTCCCCGGCTCGGCCGGCTCGCGCTGGCCCTGCTCCCGGGACTGAGCTGGCCGCTGCTGGTCCGGGGCTGGTCCCCCGGGTCGGGGCTTGTGGGCGCCCTGTTCCAGCTCGTGGTGGCCGGCGGGGGCTCCACGGTGATGATCCTCGCCACGCTCGCGTGGCTGCGGGAGCCCATGCTCGCCTCGATCCCGGGACTGCGGGGCCGTCTGGCCCGCCGGCGCATACCCGAAAACCGATCCAGCAGCGAAGATCCTGGTATCGTGGCACAAGGCGACTGACCGTCGGGTATAATGCCGGGCGATCGCCCCCCACGGGAAGTAGAGGTTCCAGTTGGCTCACACGCTCCTGCTCGAAGGCAACGTCGCGTCGATCAGCTTTCCCAACCTCGTGCAGCTGTTGAAACTCGAGCAGAAGACGGCCAAGCTCGAGCTGTCCCGGGTCGAGATCGGCCAGACGGCCGAGATGTACTTCGTGGGCGGCAACCTCAAGTATGCGGCGGTGAACGCGCTGCGCGGCGAGGATGCGATGTTCCGCATCATCTGCTGGTGGAAGGTCGGCGTCTTCAAGGTCACCGAGATCGAGAAGGACGAGATTCCCACCCACAACATCTCGCGGCCCATCGACTGGGTGCTGCTCGAGGGCATGCGTCGCATGGACGAGTGCCACCACTACAAGGGCATCGTCCACGACCTCACGACGGCCGTGAGCTACACGCAGGATGCGCTCGACGCCTTCCGGTGGGACCAGCAAGATCCGCCCGAATGGATCCCGCACTGGATGCGCAAGCTGCCGCGCTCGTTCACGCTCGCCCAGTTCTTCGATTCGTCGCACCTCGGGGAGCTCGAGACCTGCGCCGCGCTCAAGAGCCTTCTCTACACCGGCGCTGCGATGGCCCACCAGGCCGGGATGAGCCCGGACATCGCCAGCTCTCCCATCCAGCGCACGCGGTTCGATTCGTTCGCGCTGATCGTCATGGAATACCTCGGCTACGAGATCGCCAACAACCTGGTGGAAGCGGCCTGTCAGGAGATGGGCGTCATGGACCTCGACCAGGTCACGTTCGGCCAGATGGTCGACCTCTCGGACCGCCTGGGTATGGCCGTGTCGCGCATGGTGGGCTTCGATCAAGGCCAGGAGTGCATGCGCAAGCTCCGCGCCCGCATCACGAGTCTGCTGTGAGTCCTCCGGGAGCCCAGGCCCCCTGCCGGGGCTCCCGTCGCGCTTCCCCCTCGGTCTGGAGATTGACTTGAACGTGACCTCTGAATCGCAACCATCCAGCCTCGCCAGGCGCCTTCTGGTCCGCAAACCCTTCTCCGACTTCCAGAAGGATTCGGGCCTCAAGAAGGTCCTCGGGGCCTTCGACCTGACGGCGCTGGGTATAGGGGCCATCATCGGGACGGGCATCTTCGTCATCACGGGCTCGGCGGCCGCCAAGTACGCCGGCCCGGGCATCATCCTCTCGTTCATCATCGCGGGTATCGCCTGCTTCTTCGCGGCCATGGCCTATGCCGAGGTCGCCTCGATGATCCCGGCCTCGGGCAGCGCGTACACCTACGCCTACTCGGCCTTCGGAGAGCTGGCCGCCTGGATCATCGGCTGGGACCTGGTCCTCGAGTACGTCGTGGCCTCCTCGGCCGTCTCGATAGGCTGGTCGGCCTACTTCGTGAAGATTCTCCACAACCTCCACATCGACCTGCCGGCCGCCTGGATCCACGCGCCCGGTCAGGACGGCGGCATCGCCAACCTGCCGGCCATGATCATCGCCCTCGTGGTGACGGGCCTGCTGGTCCGGGGGGTCAAGGAAAGCGCCAACGTCAACACCTTCTTCGTGGGCGTGAAGATCCTCGTCCTCCTGATGTTCATCGCCATCACGATGGGGGCCGTGAATCCGGGCAACTGGACACCCTTCATGCCCTTCGGCTTCAAGGGCGTCATGACCGGAGCCGCCACGATCTTCTTCGCCTACATCGGGTTCGATGCCATCTCCACGGCTGCCGAAGAGGTCAAGAACCCTCAGCGGGATCTGCCCATCGGGCTCATCGCGAGCCTCGCCATCTGCACGGTCTTCTACATCGCGGTGGCGGCCATCTTCACGGGTATCATCCCGCAGTCGATGTACCCCCAGATCGTCAAGGAGGCCGCCCCCCTGGCCTTCGCGCTCGACTACATCCAGAAGGGCTGGGCGGCTGCGCTGCTGAGCGTGGGGGCAGTAGGGGGTATCACGTCCGTGCTCGTGGTCATGATGATGGGCCAGCCCCGCATCTTCTACGCGATGGCCCGGGACGGTCTGCTGCCCTCCTTCTTCGCGAAGGTGCACCCGAAGTTCGGCACGCCTCACGTCACGACCGTCATCTGCGGGATCGCGGTCGCGCTCATGGCAGGCTTCACGCCGATCGACACGGTCGCCGAGCTCACGAACATCGGGACGCTCTTCGCCTTCTGCCTGGTGGCGATTGGCGCCTGGATCCTCCGCCGCACGCGTCCGGAATGGCCCCGCGGCTTCCGGAGCCCGGCCCTGCCCCTCGTGGTGGTCGGCACGGTGCTCAGCTGCGGCTACATGATGATCTCGCTGCCCGTCGTGACGTGGATCCGGTTCGTCGCGTGGCTCGCGCTGGGCTTCGTGTTCTACTTCGCATACGGCGTCAAGCACAGTGTCCTGGGCAAAGGTGCCTCGGTGACCCCGGATACCCCGTGAAGATCGTCCGCACGGCGGAAGAGCTGAGGAGTGCCCTCGAAGGACACTCCGGCACACGCGGCTTCGTGCCGACCATGGGCGCCCTCCATGCCGGCCACGAGCGTCTGATGGCCGAGAGTCGGGCCCGGGATGGCCACGTGGTGGTGTCGATCTTCGTGAACCCGAAGCAGTTCGGGCCGAACGAGGATCTGTCCCGATACCCCCGCCCGTTCGAGGCAGACGTGGCCCGCTGCGAGGCCGCCGGAGTCGACGTGCTCTTCGCCCCGGAGGTCGCGACGATGTACCCGCCGGGATTCACGACCGAGGTCCGGGTCACGGCGCCATGGGTCGAGCGCTGGTGCGGAGCGAGCCGCCCGGGCCACTTCGACGGGGTGACGACCGTCCTGGCGAGGCTGTTCGGCCTCGTCCGGGCGAACCGCGCCTACTTCGGCCAGAAGGACTTCCAGCAGTGGCTCGTCGTGTCACGGCTGGCCAGGGATCTGGCTGGCCCCGAGATCGTCCGGGTCCCGACGGTGCGGGAACCCGATGGTCTCGCGCTCAGCAGCCGAAACGTCTACCTGTCGGGGGAAAACCGGACCGTGGCCCGCGCCCTGTCCCGGAGTCTCGCCCGCTTGCTGGCGGCGTCCCGTGAAGGGCGTCCCCTGCCAGACGCCCTCGAACGGGAGCGGGACCGACTCTCGCACACCGAC
>JBIIHZ010000071.1:0-7811 GCA_044235265.1 Candidatus Sericytochromatia bacterium | reverse complement strand
CGGCACGGGTACATCATCCGCAGGCCCCCCGAGGGCCAGGAGTCCCTGCCTTGAGCCGGATGCGTGCGGATGCCGATCCCGCGGCGATCGCCGACCAGCGCGTCGCGGTGGTCGGCTGGGGCGCCCAGGGACGTCCTCAGGCGCTCAACCTGCGCGACTCGGGCCTCGAGGTGACGGTCGGCCTGCGAGTCGGCTCGCGATCCGCTGCCGCCGTGGCGGCCGAGGGACTCCGGCCGCTCCCCATCCACGAGGCGGTGGGGGGAGCCGACCTGGTGCTCGTCCTGGTGCCCGACGAGGTGATCCCGGCCGTGCTACGCGAGGAGATCCTGCCGTTCGTCTCCCCCGGGGCCGCGCTCGTCTTCGCACACGGCTATGCCGTCCACCACGGGCTCGTCGCGCTACCCGGGGAACTCGACGTCCTGCTCGTCGCCCCCCTCGCCCAGGGAGATGCCGTGCGATCCCTGTTCGTGTCGGGGGGCGGGGTACCGGCCCTCGTCGCCGTCCACCGGGACGCCACCGGCACGGCCTGGCCGCGTGCGCTCGCGATCGCCCATCGCCTGGGGGCTGCGCGGGCCGCCATCCTCGAGACGACCTTCGCCGAGGAGACCGAGACCGACCTCTTCGCCGAGCAGGCCGTGCTCGTGGGGGGGGTCAATGCCCTCGTCCGGGCCGCGTTCGAGATCCTCGTCGAGGCCGGTTACCCCTCCGAGATCGCCTACTTCAGCTGCCTGCACGAGCTCAAGGCCGTGGTCGACCTCGTCCAGCGCGAGGGTCTGGCCGGCGAGCGCGCCCGCATCTCCAACACGGCCGAGTTCGGCGCCGAGATCGCGGGACCGCGCATCATCGGGGAGCCGAGCCGCCAGGCCATGCGCGAGTTGCTCGCCGAGATCCGCTCGGGGGCCTTCGCTCGCTCCTGGCAGGCCGAGAGCGAGGCCGGTCTGCCCACGTTGCTCGCCGCGCGCGAGCACGAGTCACGCCACCCGATCGAGCAGGCCGGGCGTCCCCTGAGGGATCGCATGCCCTGGCTTCGCCCCCCACGCTAGAAAGGCCTCCCGGATGCCTCGCGCGCTCGTCTCGGCCCTCCAGCAGCTCGTCCTCGGGCAAGAACGCACGGTGGAACGCCTCGTGGCCTCGCTGCTAGCGGGGGGGCACGTCCTGCTCGACGATGTCCCGGGCGTGGGAAAGACCCTGCTGGCCCGCTCGGTGGCGGCCCTGCTGGACCTGCCGTTCCGGCGCGTCCAGTTCTCCCCCGACATGATGCCCTCGGATGTCTCCGGCTCGAGCCTCTACCATCCCCCGACGGGTGAGTTCCGGTTCGTGCCCGGGCCCCTGTTCACGCACGTCCTGCTCGCCGACGAGATCAACCGGGCCTCGCCTCGGACCCAGTCGGCCCTGCTCGAGGCCATGGAAGAGGCCCGCGTGACGGTCGATGGCATCACGCACGACCTGCCGCAGCCCTTCTGGGTGATCGCCACGCAGAATCCCGTCGAGTTCCAGGGCACGTTTCCGCTGCCCGAGGCCCAGCTCGATCGTTTCGCCGTGATCCTCTCGATGGGGTATCCCGCCCCGGCTCACGAGCAGGCCCTGCTGGGGGGACCGTGGGCGCGGCGCGACACGCCCGTCCCGGAGCCCGTCGCCGACGCAGCTACCTTGCTGGGCTGGCAACGCGAGGTGCAAGAGGTGCGGGTCGACGAGTCGCTGCAGGCCTACATGGTCCGGCTCGTCGGCCGCACCCGGAACGACCCGCGAGTGGCCCTCGGCGTCAGCCCCCGCGGCACGCTCACCTGGCAGCGCCTGGCGCAGGCCTGGGCCTACCTCCATGGCCGCCGCTACGTCACTCCGGATGACGTGCGCGAGATGGCGCTGCCGGTGCTTGCCCACCGGATCGTCCCGCGGGACGGGGAGAGCCGGGCCGAGGTCGAGCGTCTCCTGGCTTCCTGGTTCGCCCTCGAACCGCTGCCGGTCTAGGAGGCCGGGCCGTGAGTCCGCGGGCCCTGGTGTGGCTCCTCATGACCGCGGCCACCGCCTTCGCGGCCGTGAACGTCGGTGCCGGGGCCCTGTACCTCGTGGCCCTGTCCCTGCTGGTCTTCGGCCTCGTGGCCTTCGGTTCGGCGTGGCGGGCGGGTGACGCGCTCGATTTCGAGCCGGACCTGCCGGTCCGGGCGATGGCGGGGTCCGAGGTGCGCGTGTCCCTGGACGTACGGGCACGACGCGACGGGGGCCCCTTGCTCGCGCTCGTGAGCGACCCCGGCGCGACCTGGCGCCGGATGTGGCTTCCGCGCCTGCTCCCGGCCGAACCCGTGCTGCCCCCCCTGACGCGCGGAGAACGCGCCCGGGTCGTGCTGACGTGCTCCTGGCCCCGTCGGGGTCGTCATCCGATCGCGCCGAGGGCGCTCCAGGCACCGGCCTGGGGGCTGGGTGCCTGGTTGCATCCGGTGGCGTTGCCCGGCACCCTCCTGGTCCATCCGAGGGTCGAACTCCTGGGGCGCGTGCCGCGCGTGGACCCGGGGGGAACGGGCCAGAACCGGGCCGGTTCCCGGCCGCAGGTGACGTCCCTCGCGTCGGCTTCCAGCGAGCAGATCCGTGGCGTACGTCCGTACCGCACCGGCGACTCCCCCAGGATGGTCCATGCTCGGGCCACGGCGCGCACCGGCGAGGTGAGGGTCCGCGAGCTCGACCGGGAGGTCTCCCGGGGCTCCGGGGGCTGGCGCGTGGTGCTGGACGGGGGACTTTCCGAGGAGGCCTTCGAGCGCGCGCTCGAGGTCCTCGCCTCGCTCGCGACCTGGTGCGCGAGCACCGGGCGGAATCTCGAGGTGTGGACGCCCCACCGGCTCGCCTGGCCGACGTCCGGTCGCCTCGACGAGCAGCTCGACGCGCTCGCCGAGGCCGGACGACTCGAGGTCGGCTGGACGTTTTCCGAGGTCTGGCCCTGGCCTCCGGGTGCGGTGCTGACCACGCGCGAGGTCGCTCCCCCCGCGGGGCTGTGGCTCCACGTCGGCGCGGGGACGCCTCCCCGGGAGGCCCTTCCCTGCGGACCCGGCCAGGCACTCGCGGAGGTGCTGCATGAGCATCTCAACTGAGGCGCATGACCCGATCGGTCGGCTGCGCCTGGCCACGGCGGTGGCCGCCGGCTGGGGCGTCGGCATGCTGGCCCTGGTTCACCCCGAACCCGTCCACGCCCTGGCGATCGCCGCGGGGGCTCTGGGCCACGCCTTCTCGGCGCGCCTGCGCGGACGTAGCCTGTGGTGGGTCAAGGTCCTGCTCGCGATCGGCATGATCGTCGGGCTCTGGCAGTATCTGGCCACCCTGCTCACGGAGTGGCAAGATCCGCGGGTCCCGCTGGCCAACCTGCTCGTGGGCCTCTCGACGCTCAACTCGTTCGACCTGCCCCGCCGGCATAATCTCCGCATCTCGATGATGGTCACCCTCATCCTCGTGGTCGTGGTCGCGGCCATCGACCGGGAGGGGCGATTCGCGCTGGCCCTCGCGGGGCTCCTGCCGCTGGCGGCCTGGTGGGGGCTCGAGGATGCCGCGAGTGAGCTGGCCGTTCCGCTGGCCCTGCGTGCCCCTGCCGCGCGCCGGGCGATCGGTCGGCTGACGGCGATCGTCGCCGTGGGCGCTCTGATCCTCGTCGTGCTCGTTCCGCGCGCACCGGGGGGCTTCGTGCGCAACTCCCCCTTCTCGAGCCCGCTCGCCCTGCCCTCCGACCTGCGCGCCGCCATCCGCAACCCCGCTTATGACGGCTCCGGTCCGGGCGGGGGAATCGGGCGCCGCGTCAACCCCGGGGTCTACTACGGCTTCTCGGAAACACTCGACCTGGAGGTGCGCGGCGAGCTGTCGTCCGAGGTGGCCCTGCGGGTGCAGGCCGCGCGTCCGACGTACCTGCGCGGCATGGCCTTCGACCGCTTCGATGGGCGGGTCTGGTCGCTCTCCGAGGCTGCGCGGGTCGCGACCATGTCCGCCCAGGACTTCACCTACCCGACCCCCCTGGATGGCCTGCCGGGCGAGCGCGAGCAAGTGGTCATCCACGTCGAACGGGACCAGACCAACCTGCTGCCCGTGCCTCCCGGCGTGCGTCAGATCCGCTACCCCCTCGCCGTGCTCTTTCGCGATCGGGAGGACGGCTACCGGAGTCCGGTCCTGCTCGAACGGGGGATGTACTACACCGTCGCGATCGACCCGTCCCGCGGACCGTGGCAGACGCCCTGGCGAGGCCGGCCCTTTCTCTCGCCGGCCTGGCAGCGTCGCTGGGGCCGGTATCTCGAACTCCCCGAAGGGCTCTCGCCCGAGGTCGTGACGCTCGCCAGGCGCTGGGCCGGCGATGCGACCACCCCGCACGCCGCCCTGACGCGGATCGCGGGCCACCTCGCGCGGGCGTGCACCTACGATCTGTCCATCCCGGCCGATCCCCCCGGTGCAGGAGCCGTCGAGCAGTTCCTGTTCGTCAACCACCGGGGCTATTGCGAGCACTTCGCCTCCTCGCTCGCCGTCATGGGGCGGGCGCTCGGGGTCCCGACCCGCCTGGTGACGGGGTTCGCCCCGGGGCGGTATCGGCTGCTCACGGGCATGTACGAGGTCCGGACTCGCGACGCCCATGCCTGGGTCGAGGCGTGGGTTCCGGGGTCGGGGTGGGTGGCCCTCGATCCGACGCCGGGAGGGGCGGAGGCTCCCGAGACCGGTGCCCGGGTCCGCATCCCGTTGCTGGAATGGTTCCGCTCGCTGGATCCGGCGGCCCTCGGGCCCGCCCTCGCTGTCAGTCTCCTGGGGCTCGTTCTCGGGGCGATCGCCACCCTCGTGAGTCGGCGGCGTCGCCACCGACCCTCGACCCGCGCCTACCTCCTCTGGCGCGAGGCGTTCGTCCGCCTGGGGTGGGTCGAGCCGCCCGGACACGCGACCCCGGCGGCCCTTCTGGCTGCACTCGAGCATCGGGGGGTGACGTCGGAGGGGCTCGGGCGTGCGCGGGATTTCCTCGACCGCTACGAGGCCATCCGGTTCGGCGGGGAACCCGAGGATCCGGACCTTCCCGGGGAGGCCCGGCGGCTGCTCGCATCGCTGCGGCGGGATCCGGGTATGGAGGGAGCCGTCCCCCCTCGCGCGCGTCGGTCCTCATGATCCGTCCTCCCGTCCATCCTGCATCCCGTGTCTGCCGATCCGTCGTCGGCCTGATCCTGGTCGCCTCCCTCGGCGGGTGTGACCTCTGGCTGGTGTCCCCCACCATGCCGGGCCTCGCCCCGGGATTCGGGGTTCCGCTCAAGGGGCGCGTCCTCGATGCCCGCACGGGCCTCGGGGTGGGGGGAGCCACCGTCATGGGAGGACTCGGGCGGAATGCCTCGGCTCCCGACGGGACCTTCGAGGTCTACTGGGATCTCGCGGCGGGCCGGGAGGTCTCGATCGCGCGGGCCGGATACATCTCGACGACCCAGGTGATGGACGGGTCCCTGTCAGGCTCCACCTTTTTTCTGTCGCCCACCAGCTTTTCGAACGGGGCGATGCCGAACCGCGAGGTCGCCTTCTCGGGCGTGCTCCGCAACCGGGATGGCTCCCCGCTCACGGCCAACGGCTCCGTGAGCTTCGGGACCCTCGCCGACACGCCCGCGAACCTCCAGGATGGCAGCTACGCGATCGCCGAGACCCTGGGAAGTGCCGGGGCCGTGACCTCCGGCATCCTGGCCGGCGGACAGGTGGTGGGCGGCCCCGTGGCCCCCGGGAATGCCCCGCAGGCTTTCCAGTATGCTTCTTTCGGTCTGCGCAGCCTCGATCTGCCCCTCGGTAACCCGGGAGCCAGCCGCAGCGTGACGGCAGACCTGACGGTCCAGGATCTGGCCTTTCCCGAGGTCTCGATCGGCCTCCAGCGCCTGGCGGCCTTCCAGGCACCGGCTCCCCGGGTGGAAGTCCGGCTCGACCTCGGCATGCTCGGGACCGTCCGGGTGGCGCGGGTTCTGAGCTCGAATGCCTCGGTGCGCATCCCTTCCGTGCAGGGCGCGCGGCTGGTGGTCGACGCCAGCATCGTCGATGCAGGGGGGCGTTCCGTGAGCCGCGCGACCCTCACGACCGACTACCCCTCGGCCGTCCTCACCCTGCCGATGCTGCCTCCCGTGCGCGCGAAAGGTCCGCAGGACGGGGCCCGGGGCGTGGGCGGCACCCCCGTGTTCGAGTGGGAGCCCGTCGCGGCAGACCGCCCCGTCCAGTACCAGGTCGACGTCTTCGAGGACGCGGGCGGCGGCACGCTGCAGCCACGGTGGCGCGGGACGACCTCGAAAACCTCGATCGCGTATCCGGGCTTCTTCGACTGGGATGCCAACGGCGGAGCCCTGTTTCCGCAGGCCACCTACTCGTGGTCGGTCCGGGCGGTGTATGCCGATTCCCTGCCCGCACCCTCCACCCGCACGGAAGCAGAGGTCCAGCCCTCGGCACGCGTGTTCCGGGCCCGGGCCTTCGAGAGCGTCACGAGCGGCATGAGGTTTTCCAGATGACCGGATGTGGGCGGCTGGCCGGGAGTCTGGGGCTCGTCCTGACCCTGCTGTCGGCGTGTGCGTCCGCACCGGGACCCGCGGCCGTCTCTCCTCCGGGAGCCTGGATCGTGGGCCTGGAGCCCGGCGCGGCGGAGGCCTTCCGCGCCCGCGTCGGGCTGCCGGCCGAGTCGCTGGTCGCGGATGGCACGATGTGGCGGGTTTCCGGTGCCGGGCCCGGCACCGGGGACGATCCCGTGCGGGCCTGGTCGCGTATCCCCGGCGTGCGGTGGGTGGAGCCCGATGCCCCGCTCACGGCTCCGACCGACTGGCCCGTTCCCGGAGGGCGGCCTCGCCCCGTCGGGTTCGACACCGGGCTGAACGGGCCCTACCAGGTGCTGGCAGCCCCACCCGACGACCCGCTGTACGGGGCCGATCCGCCCGGACCGGGCGGCGTGCCGCGTCGCGGCCTGCCAGGCCAGTGGGGCCTCGAGGCCATGCAGGTCCGGCAGGCCTGGGACCGCTCCACGGGCCAGGACATCCTCGTCGCCGTGGTCGACACCGGGGTCGATCTCGAGCACCCGGATCTCGCGGCCAATCTCGATCGCACGCGGGCACGGAACTTCCTGGAGCCCGACCAGTCCGTCGACGACGACTACGGGCACGGGACCCACGTGGCCGGGATCATCGGGGCGGTGACGAACAACCGGACGGGTATCGCCGGGGTGGCCCCGGGCTGTCGCGTGCTCCCCGTGCGGGTCCTCGGGACGGAGGGCGGTAGCACGGCGGGCGTCATCCAGGGGATCGACTGGGCGATCCAGCGCGGGGCCCGGGTGATCAACCTCAGTCTCGGGTCAAACGTCTCGAGCCGCGCCGAGGAAGAGGTCATCCAGAAGGCGATCGCGCGTCGGGTCGTGGTCGTGGCCGCCTCGGGCAATGATGCCCTCGCGGGCAATGCTCCCGACTATCCAGCTGCCCTCTCGGGCGTGATCTCGGTGGCGGCGCTCAAGCGTGAACTCGCTCTCGACGGCTCGCTCACGGGAAAGCTGCTCCGGGCGGACTTCTCGAGCTTTCATCCGGCCGTGGCGATCGCCGCGCCCGGCGTCGACATCCTCTCGACCATGCCTCGACGGTTCACCTCGGCTGAGGCACCCTACGGGTACGCGAGCGGCACCTCGATGGCCACTCCGATGGTCAGCGGCGTCGTGGCCCTCATGCTCGCGGCGCACCCGGAATGGGGCCCCGACGAGGTGCGTCAGGCGCTCGTGACGGGAGCGGACGATCTCGAGCCGGCGGGCCGGGACCTGTTCACGGGGGCCGGGCTCGTGCGCGCGGATCGCGGATGGTGAGCGGGCCCGTCCC
>JBIIHZ010000070.1:0-7863 GCA_044235265.1 Candidatus Sericytochromatia bacterium | reverse complement strand
ACGGATGACCCCCGTGACCTTCTTGCCGTACATGGTCTTCTCGCCGAAGGCCCCGATCGCAGACATCAGTTGCCTGTCGGGATCGCTGAGCAGGGGGAAGTTCAGACCGTACTTCTGATGAAATTTCTGGTGGCTGGCCACGGAATCGGGACTGAGCCCGACGACGAGCACGTCCTCCGTGCGGGCCGGCCACTGATCGCGGAAATCACAGGCCTCGGTGGTGCATCCCGGCGTGTCGTCCTTCGGGTAGGCATAGACGACGACGGGCTTCCCACCGGCCACGAGATCGGCGAGGGTGAAGGTCCGCGGGGTGCCGGAGGCATCCACCCCGGCGAGTTCGAAGTCGGGAAACGGTTGTCCGGATTCGATCATGTTGACTGGGCTCTCCTGATGTCGGGGCAAATGCCCTCCATCCTACCTGAAGGGGTGCCCCGCCGCACCGGTCATATCTGAAGGCGAGATGGGGATATTCACGCTAAAATGAGAATCGGTTCCCTCGATGAGGAGGATTCCATGGTTCTCGAGACCCGGGCGGTCACGCTCGACACCATCCGCCAGGCTGCGGCACGCATCGCCCCCGTCATCCATCACACCCCCCTGTTCACGTCGAGCACCCTGTCCCGTGAGGCGGGCTGCGATCTCGTCCTCAAGGCCGAGCAATATCAGAAGACCGGCTCGTTCAAGATCCGGGGTGCCTACAACTGCCTGGCCCAGCTGGACCGGGTCCGGTACCCCAGCGGGGTCGTGACGGCCTCGGCGGGCAATCATGCGCAGGGGATCGCCTTCGCGGCGCGTTCCGCCGAGCTCAGGGCGACGGTTTTCATGCCAGTGACGGCCTCGATCGCGAAGATCCAGGCAACCCGGGGTTATGGCGCGGAGGTGCGCCTCGTGGGGGCCATCTTCGACGAGGCCGTCCAGGCCGCCATGGCCCATGCCGAAGAGACGGGCGCTCTCTTCGTCAGCGCCTTCGATCACGATGACATCATCGCGGGCCAGGGCACGCTCGGCCTGGAATTGCTCGAAGACCTGCCCGATCTCGAGACCGTCGTGATCCCGGTGGGTGGCGGTGGCCTCCTGAGCGGAGCGGCGATCGCCCTCAAGGAAGCTCGCCCGTCCATCCGGGTGGTCGGGGTCCAGGCAGAGGGAGCCCCTGCCGTCGTGGACTCGTTCCGAACCGGCATGCTGCAGACGTCCGTGGCCGTGCAGACCATCGCGGACGGCATCGCCGTCAAGTACCCCGCCGAGCGGACGTTCCGCTACATCAAGCGCTACGTCGACGAGATGGTCACGGTGGACGACGAGGAGACGGCACGGACCATCCTGACCCTTCTGGAACGGCAGAAGATGGTCGTCGAGGGAGCGGGGGCCGTGGCCCTGGCTGCCCTGCTGGGTGGCAAGGTCCGCGGTTCGGGCAAGACCGTCGCGGTTCTCTCCGGCGGCAACATCGACATCAAGTTGCTCAGCAGTTTGCTGGAGCGCGGCATGCTGAGGGCGAACCGGTATGTCCGTCTCGTCACGGCGGTTCCCGATCGACCGGGAGAGATGGCCCGGGTGCTCCAGGCGATCGCGGACCTGCGCGGCAACCTCATCGAGGTGATCCATAACCGCATCTCTGCCAGCATTCCGCTGGGGTCGACCGGTGTCGAGATCCAGGTAGAAACGAGAGACGAAGCCCACAGTCAGGAGATCGTGAACGAACTCAGACGCCTGGGCTGCAGCGTGGACGTCGCCCCCTAGACGCCGAGGCGACCACGTGACGACCGGGGCAACCCGGACAGGACGGCCGAAACCTCACGAGAGGTCGGTCTGTTTCCGCCCGCACGGGATGACCGCTTTTCGGACCCGCTTCCGATCCGCCACGCCAGGACGAGACACGTGGCGGTGGCCACTTCGGGAATCCAGAACCAGACGCTCGAAAGGCCTGCTTGCATGGCAAGCAAGCCACTGGTGGCAAGGAGCAGGAGACAGGCGATAGGCAGCATGGCGACCTCGGCATTCTGGGCTTCACCCGGATGATTCCAGTGAACGTCAATGCCTGTCAGGTGTCAATTGTTTGTCCAATAAATGCGGGTTTACATGGGGGATCGACCCAGACAAATCGTGGACAACCCTGACAAACGGATCGAAAAGCGAAAGCCCGGCTGCCGGCAAAACGCGGCAACCGGGCTCTCGAGAGGGGGATCAGCCCGCGTGAGCCGCCTGACCGTGACTCGTACCCGCCAGCCAGCGCTCGGCATCGATGGCCGCCATGCAGCCCGTACCGGCAGCGGTGATCGCCTGCCGGTAGATGGAATCCTGGACGTCCCCCGCCGCGAAGACACCCTCGAGGTTCGTCCGGGTGCCCTCGCGGGTCTGGATGTAGCCCTTGTCATCGAGTTGCAGTTGCCCCCGGAAGAGCTCCGTGTTGGGGCGGTGTCCGATGGCGATGAAGATCCCCTGCAGCGGGATCTCCTGACAGTCGCCCGTATCGACGTGGCGCACGCGGACCGCACCCACGAGGCCGGCGGCATCACCGAGAATCTCGTCGACGACGGAGTTCCAGACAAACCGGATCTTGGGATTCTCGAGCGCCCTCTGCTGCATGATCTTGGAGGCCCGGAGCTCCCCACGACGGTGAATGACGGTCACGGAGTTACACAGGTTGCTCAGGAAGAGCGCTTCCTCCATCGCCGTATCGCCTCCACCCACGACGGCCACGTCCTTGCCCCGGAAGAAGAAGCCATCACACGTGGCACACGCCGAGACGCCCTTGCCGGAGAAGGTCTTCTCCGATTCGAGACCGAGCCACATGGCGGTGGCTCCCGTACTGATGATGACGGCATCCGCCTCATGCAGGCCATCGGACGTATCCCACATCCGGAAGGGGCGAGCCGAGAAGTCCACCCTGACGATGTGGTCGGAGATGATCCGGGTTCCGAATCGCTCGGCCTGCTTGCGGAACAGCTGCATAAGCTCCGGCCCCTGGAGTCCCTCGGGAAACCCCGGGAAGTTCTCCACCTCGGTGGTGATCATGAGCTGTCCACCCGGCTCGTGTCCCTCGAAAAGCACGGGCGACAGGTTGGCTCGCGCGGCATAGAGCGCGGCGGTGTAGCCGGCAGGTCCGGACCCGATGATGGCGACACGGTGCGACATGGTTCGATTCTCCTCGCTCGAAGCGGCTCAGCGGCAAGCATGCGGTGATGATCGCGGAGCTCGCCACCGGATGACCGATCGTTCGTTGTACCGCTGGAATCGAGACGCGGTCAAGGCTCGCGCCGCCGAGCTCGGCCTCCGCGTCGTGCGGTGGTAAGCTATCGGGGTCACGCTGACCGCAGGAGGAACCGAACATGGGTGAACGGGTGGTGGTGCTGCTTTCCGGCGGCCTCGACAGCACGACATGTGCCTATCTGGCCAGAGCTGCCGGCCACGAGATCCATGCCCTGTCCTTCGACTATGGACAGAGGCTCGTCAAGGAACTGGAATCGGCAAGACGCGTGGCAGAAGCCGTGCAAGCTCGCCAGCACGTCGTCATGAGCTTCAACCTGGGCACGTGGGGAGGATCGTCGCTGACGGACCACTCGCTCACAGTCCCCACGCACGATCGGGTGGAGGACATCGACGGTGGCATCCCGAGCACGTACGTGCCCGGTCGCAACACGCTGTTCCTGAGCTTCGCCCTGAGCTTCGCGGAGGCCCTCGATGCGCAGGCCATCTACATCGGGGTCAATGCCCTCGATTACAGCGGCTATCCAGACTGCCGGCCCGAGTACATGAACGCCTTCCGGGACGTGGCGCGGCTCGGAACCCGGCAGGGCATCGAGGGACGTCCCGTTGACATCCGGGCTCCCCTCCTGAACTGGAACAAGGCCGAGATCATCCGCCAGGGCCTCGCCGTAGGAGCCGACTACGGACTGACCTGGTCGTGTTACCAGGGCGGTGCTACCCCCTGCGGGGTCTGTGACTCGTGCCTGCTGCGCGCCAGGGGATTCGAGGAAGCGGGTGCCCACGACCCCCTGGTGATGCCAGCCGAGGTCTAGGGCCCCTGTCGCGCGGGCAGGGCCTGTCGACCGACGTGTCGCTCGAGGAAGGTGAGGGCAATCGCCACCACGCGAGCCAGGGTACCGGGTTCCTCGAACAGATGACCGGCCCCCGCCACGACCTCCAGCGAGCGTTCGCAGCGCAGGTGCTCGTAGGCGTCGCGATTCAGGGAAAGCACGGAGGTATCCCGGGCCCCCACGATCAGGCATGTCGGCACTCGCACATGTGCGAGGGCAGGGCCTGCCAGGTCAGGCCTCCCGCCCCTGCTGATGACGCCCGCGACGGCCCGCGGTCGAAGGGCGGCGGCACGCAAAGCGGCGGCCGCCCCGGTACTGGCGCCGAAGAGCACGATCGGGATCGCCCCCATCGCCGGCCGGGATCGGACCCAGTCCAGCGCGGCGACCACGCGCCGCGTCAGCAGGTCGATATCGAACCGGGGGCGGGCCGTCCGGCGATCTTCCTCGTCTTCCCCGGCGGTGAGCAGGTCGAACAGCAGGGTCGCGTAGCCGGCCTCGTGAAAGGCCCGGGCGACCTGCTGGTTGCGGGGACTGAACCTGCTGCTGCCGCTACCGTGCACGAACATCACCAGGCAGGGTTCGTGGCCTTCCCAGTGCAGGTCGCCGCCGACGGTCGCCTCCCCCAGACGCATCGCCAGGTGCCCTGGGCCGGGCAACCTGGGTTCTCCCTCGCGCATCATGTCCCTCCCCGTTCCGGTGCCGGCGGAACCTGGCTGCCCGCCAGGATCCGGACCGCCTCCTCGTCGTTGACCTGAGCGAAGTCGTCGTAGAACCAGCCGACCGCCTGGAAGGGCCGCGGGATCTGCAGGGCCAGGACCCGGTCTGCCTCTCGGGCCAGCATGTCCCGGGTCTCGGGGGGAATCACGGGCGAGGCCACGATCCGTTCACGGGCCCCACGGGCCAGGACATCGAGCAGGGCGGCTCGAACCGTCATGCCGGTGGCGATCCCGTCATCGACCAGGATCACGGGCTTTCCCTCGAGCGAGATGGGCGGAAGCGCCGTGCGAAGCTGACGTTCGAGGTCCTGAGCCCTCCGCCGCTGTCGTTCCGATTCATGAAGCAGATAGCCGGGTGGCAGGAGACACCAGCGCAGGGCCTCCTCGTTGAGGACCCGTTTCCCCGAGGCCGTGATCGCTCCGATCCCGAGTTCGGGCTGTTCCGGGGCGCCGATCTTGCGAGCGACGACGATGTCCAGTGGCCATCCCAGCCGACGCGAGACCTCGAGCGCGACCGGCAAGCCTCCCCGCGGTAACCCGACCACGACGCCGGGTCCCGCGGGCAAGCCGCTCCGGACCAGGAGGTCGGCCAGACCCTGGCCGGCCTGGGTTCGATTCTTGAATCGCATGGCCCCCCACCTCCCGATGTCCTCGATCCCGCGAACGCGATCTTCCGCCCCTGAAACGCGCCTGCAAGCCCTGCCGGCATGCTTCAAGGGGCCTCCGGTGGGAAGGGCATCTTGATGACCTCGCCCAGGCACGTCGCCAGCGTTGCGGCCGTGCACGCCACGACCCAGTCTCGGGAATCCAGCACTCCCAGGCCAAGCCAGCGTGCCCACGCGGGCCAGACGAGTGGCAGGGCGATCGCCAGGCCCTGGAGGAGCCACGGTCCACCCGGCAAGCGAGACGGGTGCCAGCCCCCGAACGGTCGCCGGGAGGAATCCACGACGACGTGTGCCATCAGGGAGAGAGCCAGGGTCGCGAAGACGAGCGACCGGATCCGATCTTCACCGGCGGCGGCTCCAAGGGCTCCGGCCGCAAGCGCCGCGGCCGCCATCGAGACGACGTGGAGGCCCATGGCCAGGAGTCGGGCCGGACCGAGCAGGGTACCGTTCGTGGAGACGGGACGATGGACGTCGGACCCGTCTGAGCGGGTCGCGAGGGCGATCGCCGGCCACACGTGGGTGAGCAGGTTGAGGTACAGGACGACGGTGGGCCGGAGGGGCTGGGACCAACCGAGCATCGTGGCCATCAGGGCACATGCGACGGTCGTGAGCGAGCATGTGACCAGGTAGTCACAGGCCTGCTGGAGCCGATGGGTGACATGCCTCCCCGCCTCGCAGGCCTCGAGCAGGGGAACCAGACTCCCCGTCGTGAGAACGGCATCTGCCGTCTGCCGGGCCACGTCCGTCCCGCTGACGAGCGCGATGCCCACGCTCGCTTGGGCGAGCGCCGGAGCATCGTTCACGCCATCACCGGCCATCCCCACCACATCGCCGCTGGCGAGGCGCTCCTGCACCCAGGCCAGCTTGCGCTCGGGTGTCGCCCGGGCCAGCACCCGGTCACCAGGAATGCCGAGCGCACCCGCGAGCGCGCGAGCCGTCGACACGTGATCGCCGGTGAGCATCCAGACCTCGATGCCCAGTTCCCGGGCACGCGTGACCAGCGTGCCGGCATCCGGCCTCTGGGGATCCCGGAAGGCCAGGAGCCCCAGCCAGATCTCGGGAGAGCCGATCGTCGCCCGGGAGACGCCGAGAACACGGGCCCCTTCCGTACCGAGCTGACGCGCCCGGGCCTCCCATGCCGCGCGGAGGTCTGCCGTCAGGGGGCCGTCTGCAGTCTCGGTCGCCCGCGCCAGCAACACCTCGGGCGCCCCCTTGCGGTGCACGCGATCACCTCGCCATACCTCGCTCCAGGGTTCCTCGGGCGATGCTTCATGTTCGAACGAGACGGGTGTCCCGGGTTCGGGCTCCACGACGGCCTCGGCGATCGCCAGGTCGAGCGGATCCCCTTGCCACCCCCCGTCCGCGGACGGCAGGAGGACGCATGCGAACCGGGCGGCCGCGAGGAGATCGCTCGAGGCCGACGCGTCCGGCTCGGCCGCTCCTGGAGGGGATACCATCGGTCCCCCGCCCGGACCGATCGGAACGACCTCTGCGAGTTGGATGCACTGGGTCGTGAGGGTGCCGGTCTTGTCGAGCCCGAGCACGTTCACGCGGCCCAGGGTCTCGATCGCGGCCAGATTCTGGACCCGGATGCCCCGTCCGGACAGACCGAGACTCACGTGCGCGAGCGCGATCGTCGCGACCGAGGGAAGCGCCTCCGGGATGGCCGCAACGGCCAGGACGACGGCGGATTCCAGCAGGCTTGCGAGCTCGTGGCCCCGCCACAGGCCCAGGAGCACGAGCAGGCCCGACAGGGCGACGGCCACGACCATCAGCCGCGCTCCGAGACGATCCAGGTGCCGCTGCACGGGAGCCGTGCGAAGCTGCAGCTCCCCGACGAGCCCCCCCAGTCGACCGATGCGTGAGCGCGCGCCCGTCCCGGTGATGCGTACCCGGCCCCGCCCTGCCCGGACCCACGTCCCACCGGTGGCCAGTTCCCCCGGCATGCGATGGACGGGGTAACTCTCCCCCGTGAGGAGCGACTCGTCCAGCAGCAGCCTGCCGACCACGATCACCCCGTCGGCGCCGAGACGATCGCCCGGCTCGACTGCGACGAGGTCACCGGGCACCAGCTCCTCGCAGGGCAGATCTCGCACCCGCGATTCACGGACCACCCGACAGGTGGCCGCGAGCCAGCGGCCCAGCTCCCGGATGGCCGCCCGGGACCTCGATGAGAGCACGACATCCACCCCCGAGGCGATCGTCACGGCCAGAGCAATGGAGAGCGCGTCCACGCCCCGCCCGAGCCAGGCCGAAAGGGCAGCCACGACGAGCAGCAGGCCACCGGACCCCGTCAGCAATCTCCTGGCTTCCAGGAACACGACCCGCCACGCGCCCGGCTCGGGAACACGATTCGGGCCCACGCGAGCCCGGATGCGCCGAGCCTCGTCCTCGGACAGGCCTGTCTCGTGCATGGGAACCTCCACCGAAGTACCCCGGTCCCGGGCC
>JBIIHZ010000069.1:0-7893 GCA_044235265.1 Candidatus Sericytochromatia bacterium | reverse complement strand
AGGATGGCGCGGCCACCCATCCGTTGCAGGACGGCCAGCACGGTTTCCACCTGGTGCGGCAGGATCTGGATCCGGCCCGTGTCCAGCCGGTCCAGGCTCTCGAGGTGCTCGATTGCCCGGGTCAGGCTGATCTGGTGCGCCAGGACGCACACGCGCTGCCAGTCGGGAGGATCGAGTCGTCCCCCCGTCAGGCGGGCCAGGAGAGGGCCGGCGTCGTGATGGACGTGGCGCATCGAGCGGGTCAGGATTCCGGATCGAGTTCGCCGGCCGCGCGTGCGGCCGACTTGAGGCCCTGAGGAACGGGACCCTTCGGTTCCGGCACGCCCAGCTTGTGGTTGACGTAGCGCGCGGCCTCGAAGAGGTAGTCCGAGAGGCGGTTCAGATACGGCACGACGACCGGGTTGAGCGCCTCTTCCCCCTGGAGCGTCACGGCAAGACGCTCGGCACGGCGGGCCACGGTCCGGGCCACGTGCAGGGCGGCTCCAGCCGGGCTTCCGCCGGGCAGCACGAAGCTCGTCAGGGGCGGCATGTCGGCCTCGAGCCCATCGATGGCATGCTCGAGGCTCATGACGTGGGCCTCGCTGGCTTCCCAGCCGGGGCGACGGCCAGAAGGCGTGGCCAGCTCGGCGCCGATGTGGAACAGGACCTGCTGGGTCTCGGTGAGCGTGGCGCGGACCGGCGCGAGGCCAGGATGCTCCGGCATGTGGGCCAGGGCGAGACCGATCACCGAGCTCGCCTCGTCCACGGTGCCGTACGCTTCGACCCGCAGATGGTTCTTCGAGACGCGCTGCCCGAACAGCAGCGAGGTCTGACCTCGGTCTCCGCTCTTGGTGTAGATCTTCACGAGATTCCGTCCTGTCCGATCGGCTCTGGGCCACGAGGTGATGGGCCTTTCACTGTACCGGTTCGGCCAGACGGGCGCCATGCCATCGGTCACGTTCCGTGCCGTGCTAGGATGGATCGCATGAGCGCACCCTGGCAGGCTTCTCAGCTCGCGATCGGCTCCTTGACGGTGCCGAGCCCCGCCATCCTGGCGCCGATGTGCGGCGTGTGCGACTTCCCCTACATCCGCCTGATGCGCCGATACGATCCCGATTCGCTGGTCTTCCACGAGATGTTCAGTGCGGTCGGGCTCGTGAACATGCACCGGCGTCCGGATCCCCCCGATCTCACGATCCCGGTGGAATTGCGACCGCTCGGTTACCAGCTCTTCGGCCACGAGCCGCACGTGATGGCCGAGGCCGCCCGGATGCTCGAGGGCTGGGGTGCCGCGATCATCGACCTCAACCTGGGCTGTCCCGTTCCCAAGATCACGGGCGCCTGTGACGGCTCCGCTCTCCTGCGGGAGCCCGAACTCCTCGACCGGATCCTGCGGGCGATGGTCGCCGCCGTGCGGACGCCCGTGACCATCAAGATGCGGCTGGGGTACTCGGACGATCACCAGAATTACCTCGAGATCGCCCGGCTGGCCGAGGCCGCGGGTGTCGCCGCCATCACGGTCCACGGCCGCACGCGCTCGCAGATGTACTCCGGTCGGGCCGACTGGGACAAGATCCAGGAAGTGGTGGACGCCGTCTCGATTCCCGTCATCGGAAACGGAGACGTCACCGACCCCGTGCAGGCCCTGGAGCGGATGCGCGAGACCGGGGTCGCCGGGGTCATGATCGGCCGGGGCGCCCAGGGCAACCCCTGGATCGTGCCCCGGATCAAGCATTACGCGCTCACGGGCGAGGTCCTTCCCGAACCTTCGGCCGCGGAGAAGCTCCAGGTCTCGCTCGGCCATCTCGACATCCTGATCGCCGAGAAGGGGGAGCGCGAGGGGCTCGCGGACAGCCGCAAGCACATCACCTGGTACACCCGCGGGCTGCCCGGATCGGCCGAATTGCGGGCAGCCGTCAACCAGACCCGGACGCGTGCGGACCTCGTCGGCGTCATCGAGGCCTATCTCGAGACGCAAGCGGGTGCCCCGGTCGCGGGTTGACGTTTCTTGGTCAAAACTTCATCTTGATTTGAAGATCCGCGTCAGCCTGGCTCGGTCTTCGTCGATAAGGGCTCATGAACACCCTTCCCGCTCCGTCCGGAGGCTCCGTGCATCGCGAAAGGAAACGCACGCTCGCATCCAGCTTGCGCGCTGGCATCCTGACCCTCGCCGTCCTGATCTCCACGGCGTGCGGGACGGCAGCACCGCCGATCACGCGCCCCGTGGTGCCTCCCGGAAGCCTGCCTTCGCCCGATCAGGGCGCCATCACCCAGTTCTATGCCCGCAACCTCATGTACCGGATGGATGACGCCATCGTGGGGTCCACCCCCGAGATGATCGCGGATCTCCGCGTCCATCGTCCGGGCCAGCCCCTCGTGCCGTCCAACCTCGAGGACTTCACGATCCACATCCACACCTGTCAGTTCGGCATGGATGACGCCAGCGTCACGGCCCTGATGAACCGCTATGCCTTCGCAGCGCCCGACAGTCCCATCAAGGACGTCAAGGTCGAGAACCGTCCCGGTCGCATGGTCATCAGCGGGACGCTGCGCAAGGGGATCCCGATCCCCTTCTCGTGCGAGGGGCCCATGGACGTCACGGGAGACGGGCGTCTCGTCTTGCGTCCGGACAAGGTCGTGAGCGCCGGTATCTCCGTCAAGGGTCTGCTCGATCTTCTGGGGCTCGAGATGGCCAGTCTCATCAATTCGGCTTCACCCGGCATCCGCATCGAGGGCAACGATTTCGCCATCGATCCCCAGAAACTCGTGCCGCCCCCGCGCATCACGGGATTCGTCTCGAGCGTCCGCGTCGAGCAGGGACGTCTCGTCATGGGCTTCGACGACCGGGTGCGCCGGCCGTGGCCGAAGCTCGCCGAACCGGGCTACCGCAACACCGCCCTGCTGTGGGGCGGGAACATGCTCATCAACAACCACCTGGTCTTCGACGTGAAGTTCCAGATGGTCGACACGACCCAGCAGGACGCCATGTGGATGTACATGCCCGCATACCGCGAGCAGCTGGCTGCCGGGTTCGTCGTGGCTGACCATGGTTACACCATTTCCTACATCCCGGACGTGCGCGGCACGCGAGTCGACCTGCCGCGCTACCGCCCGGTCCCCTGAGGCCCCCCTCACCCGGGTTCCGTGGTACCATGCCGTTCCATATGGACAGCGATGGCGCGATGGGTCCCGTACCATCGCGCTTTTTCGGGCCAAGATCGGCCATCGAAGGAGCCCCTCGTTGAATCTGCTGGGACGCGTCTCCGTCTTCCCTTCCCTGCCTGCGCCGCTGAATCGCCTCGAGCGTCTCGCTCACAACCTCATGTGGGCGTGGGCTCCTGACACCCAGGCGCTTTTCCGCGACATCGCGCCCGAGATCTGGGACCGCGTGCAGCGTAATCCGGTGAAACTGCTCTGCGAGGTGCCCCAGTCGCGCCTCGACGAGCTCTCCGTCGACCCCGTGTTCCTGGCTCGTTACCAGGCAGTCCTCACGGCGTTCGACGCCTACATGGACGCGCAGGACACCTGGTTCCGGAAGAACCATCCCGATCACGACGGTCGCCCCGTGGCGTACTTCTCGGCCGAGTTCGGTCTGCACGAGTCGCTGCCCATCTACTCGGGCGGTCTCGGCATCCTCGCGGGCGACCACTGCAAGTCGGCCAGCGACATCGGCTTGCCCTTCGTCGGCGTCGGCCTCCTTTACAATCAGGGCTACTTCCGCCAGCAGCTGAGCACCGAGGGTCGCCAGGAGGCGATGTACGACAAGCTCAACTTCAACGAGCTGCCCATCGAACCGGCCCTCGGTCCCGACGGCGAACCGGTCTTCATCCATGTCTCGCTTCCGGGACGTCGCGTCTGGGCCAAGGTCTGGCAGGTGCGCGTCGGTCGCGTCTCGCTCTATCTCCTCGACACGGATATCGACCGCAACAGCCAGGACGACCGTCGCTTCAGTGCCCAGCTGTATGGCGGCGATCACGACATGCGCATCGCCCAGGAGATCATCCTGGGGATCGGTGGCGTCCGGGCGCTGCGTGCGCTCGGCATCGAACCGGCCATCTGGCACATGAACGAGGGGCACTCGGCGTTCCTGGGCCTCGAGCGCATCCGTGAGCTGGTCCAGGGCCACGAGCTCAGCTTCTATCACGCCATCGAGGCCGTCGCGGCCAGCTCCGTCTTCACGACGCACACGCCCGTTCCGGCCGGCAACGATGCCTTCTCGTTCGAGATGATGGAGCGCTACTTCCGCGGCATGTGGTCGGAGCTGCGCTGCTCTCGCGAGGAGTTCCTCGAACTGGCCCGCCAGGACCGGATCGGTGGCCCTGCCCTGTTCAGCATGACGGTGCTCGCGCTGCGCCTCTCGCGCCGCGCCAACGGCGTCTCGAAGCTGCACGGCGAGGTCTCGCGTGACCTCTGGAAGAACCTGTGGCCTGGCGTGCCCGTGCACGAGGTGCCCATCACTTCGATCACGAACGGCATCCACCCTGACACCTGGCTGGCCCCCGAGCTGGCCCGGCTGTTCGACGAGCGCTCGCCTTCATGGCGCGAGGACCTCATGGCCGCCCGTCCGATGGAGGGGGTCCCGGCGATCCCCGCCGAGGCCTACTGGCAGGTGCGTCGCGAGCTCAAGGTGAAGATGATCGCCCACGTTCGCGACCGCGTCCGCAAGATGCGCCTCCGGCACGGAGAGGGCGCTGCCCGCGTCGCCGAGGTCGATACCCTGCTCGATCCCGATACGCTCACGATCGGGTTCGCCCGCCGCTTTGCGACCTACAAGCGCGCCACGATGCTGTTCCGGGATCTCGAACGCCTGAAAGCGATCGTCCTCAACAGCGAGCGGCCCGTGCAGGTCGTCTTCGCGGGCAAGTCCCATCCGGCCGACGAGCCCGGCAAGAAGTTCATCCAGGCGATCCACGAGTTCACCCGGGTCGAAGGCCTCAGCCACCGGATCGTGCTCGTCGAGGACTACGACATGCACCTCGCTCGCGACCTGGTACGCGGTGTGGACGTGTGGCTCAACAATCCCCGCCGTCCGCTCGAGGCCTCGGGCACGAGCGGCCAGAAGGCCGCGCTGAACGGCGTGCTCAACTTCAGCGTGCTCGACGGCTGGTGGTGCGAAGGCTACAACGGCAAGAACGGCTGGAGCATCGGGGAGGAGCGCGAGTTCCGCTCGCACGACGATCAGGATGATGCCGACTCGATGTCGCTCTACCACACCCTCGAGTCCGAGATCGTGCCGATGTACTACGATCGCGACCCTTCCGGCCACTCCGCTCGCTGGGTCGCGGCCTCGCTCGAGGCCATCCGGTCGTGCGGGACGCTCTTCTCGACGCACCGCATGGTCCAGGACTACACCAACTTCCTGTACGTGCCCGCTCACGAGCATGGCAAGAAGCTCACGGCCGACGGGTTCTCCCTGGCCCGGCTCCTGTCCGACTGGAAGGGGATGCTGCGGCTGAACTGGCACCACATCTCGATCGAGGCCCGCGGGCCGCGCGAGCAGCGCGTAACGGTTGGCGACACGATCCCGCTCGAGGCGCGCCTGCGGCTCGGCGGCCTCGACCCGCGCCACTTCGTGGTCGAGATCTGCCAGGGTCGGGAGTTCCAGGGTTCCCTGAACGACTTCGAGGTCGTCACCATGGGTGAGCCGGAGCGCATCGGTGAAGGTGTCTGGGCGTACTCGGGCGGTCTGACGCCGCGCACGGGCGGGTCCTACACGTATGCCGTGCGCGTCCGCCCGCATCATCCGGAGCTGCTCGATCGTCACGAGGTGGGACTCATCCGCTGGGCCTGAGCCCGGTCACGCTCTCGCGGTGAGGCCCGTGTCCCCGGTTCCGGGGCACGGGCCTTTTTCCGCGATCGCGCTCGTGGAAGTCCGGGAAACCTCTCGTCTGCTGCGTCGCTGCCAGGCTCCGATACCGTGCGCTAGGCTCGCGACGGGCGGATGAGGAGGTGAGCCGTGACGGGATGGACCTGGGGGGCGATCGGACTGGCGTTCGGCAGCACGGCCCTCGTGTACGCGGGGTATCCGCTCTGGCTCGCGTGGCTCACCCGGGGGATCGACGGTGCTGTCTCTGCACGATGGTCCCGGCGGCCGACGGTCTGCATCGTCGTCGCCGCCCACGACGAGGAAGCCTGCATCGCGGCCCGGTTGCACAATCTCCAGGGGCTACGCTATCCGCCCGAACTCCTGACGTTCCTGGTCGTGGCCGACGGCTGCTCCGATCGCACGGAAGACATCGTCGCCGGCTTCTCGGATGGGCGTGTACGGCTGGTCTCGCGACGCGCGCGGCAGGGGAAGGTCAATGCCCTCAATGCCGCCGTGGCCCTCTCCGAGGCCGAGATCATCGTCGGAACGGATGCCAATTGCTGGTTCGAACCCGACTGCCTGGAGCACCTGCTCGCCCCGTTCGCCGAGTCCGAGGTGAGCTGTGTCGCCGGTGCGAAGCGGATCTGGTCGGCCGGTGGCGGGGTGGGGACGGGTGAAGGCTGGTACTGGCGGTACGAGTCCTGGCTCAAGGAGCGCGATGCGGTCATCGGTTCGGCGCTCGGTGTGACGGGGGAAGTCTTTGCCATCCGGCGAGCCTGCTGGGAGGACCTGCCTCCGGACACGATCCTCGAGGATTTCGTGCTCGCGATCGGCCAGCTGGTTGCAGGACGCCGCGTGGCCTATGCGCCGCAGGCCGTGGCCTGGGAGACTCCCTCGGCGTCGTGGGCGGCCGAGTTCGAGCGCAAGACGCGCATCGTGGCGGGGGCCTGGCAGGCCCTGCGCTGGATGAAGCCCCTGCTCTGGCCTCCGCGGGGGACCCTGACCGTCCAGCTCCTGGGCCACAGGCTGCTCCGGTGGATGGTCGTGCCATGGTTCTGGGCGATCGCCATCGCCTCGCTAGGCCTCGAGGTCGTCCTTCATCCGGACTGGCCCGTCACCCTGCTCCTGGGACTGGTCGGCGCAGGCGTGGTGCTCGGGATCCTGCGCCCCCGGGGCCTCGCGCACGCCCTGGCCTACTTTCTGCTGACCCAGGCAGCGGCCTGCGCGGGAGCGATCCGGTTCTGGCGCGGGCGTCAGAGCGTGACCTGGCGACGGGTTCCCCGGACGCCCATGCCGTCCTGAGCGCTCACTGCTGCTGCTGTTGCTGTTGCTGGGTGGCGACCATGTCCTGCCAGGTCCGCGCCACGTGTTCCTGGGTCGCGAACGACGTGCCACTGTCGAGGGTCCGGCTGTCTTCCACGCGGGCAACGACCTTCACTTCCAGGGCGTTCACCGCCGTGCCCGTGTAGAAGCCGCCGGTCGGGGCGATGTCCTGGTAATCCCGCCCGATCGCGACCGTCACGTAGGTCTCGTCGACGCGGCGATGGTGGGTCGGGTCGTAGGCCACCCAGAGTGACGCGCCCGTCTCGGGATCCGGGACGAGCAGCTCGACCCAGGCATGCATCAGTCCCTCGGCGGGCAGGTAGCCCGACACGTAGCGCGCGGGGATCCCCGAGAGGCGCGCCAGGGAAAGCGTGACGTGGCTGAAGTCCTGGCAGACTCCCTCGCCCTGGGCGAAGGCCTCGCTGGCCCGGGTATGAACCGTCGTCGAGCCGCTCCGGTAGCGGAGCTTGCTGCCGACGCTCCGGACGATCGCCTCGGCCCGGTCGAGCACCAGGGGGTGCTCACGCACGAGGCGGTGGGCGAGGGACACGAGGGCGTCCGACTGGTCGACGAGCGGCGTGAGGGCCATGAACTCGGCATCGTCCACGGCTCGTGATTCGGTCTCGGGAGAGACGCCGTGCAGGAAGACCTGTCCCCCGTGGTCCAGGGGGGCCTGCTTCTGGATGACCATCTCCACGTGGCCGACCAGTTCGCGATCGATCTGGTCGTGATCGAACTGCCAGACGTGGTTGCCGAAGGCGTCGATGTGCTGCCGCACCTCGCCC
>JBIIHZ010000068.1:0-7949 GCA_044235265.1 Candidatus Sericytochromatia bacterium | reverse complement strand
TGACGCGCCGCCTCGCGCGCGAGGAGGGCCTGCTCGTGAGCGGGTCGTCCGGCATGGCCGTCGTGGCGGCCCTGCGGGTGGCCCGCGAGTTGCCCGCCGACGCAGTCGTGGTCGTGATCCTGCCGGGCTCGGGCCGCGGGTACATCTCGAAGATCTTCAACGACGAGTGGATGCGCCAGCACGGGATGCTCGAGGCCTCGCCCGCCGAGTCCGCCGTCGCGACCCTGCTCGGTCGCAAGGGGACGGCGCGCGCGCTCGTGAGCCTCGCGCCAGAGGCCTCTCTCGAGGAGGCGATCGCCTGTTTCGAGACGCACGGCATCTCGCAGGTTCCCGTGATCGAGGACCTCCGGGTCGTCGGATCCCTCTCGGAATCGTCCCTGTTGCAGGTGGCCTTCCGCGGTCAGGCGGCGGGCAAGGTCGTCCGGGACGTCATGGGGCCCGCGTACCGGCAGGTCGACGAAGGCGAGCCCGTCCAGCGGGTCTACGAGGCCCTGCTGCGTGGCGACGGCGCCGTGGTCGTGATGCAGGCAGGCAAGCCCTGCGCCGTGCTCACCAAGATCGACCTGATCCAGCACTTCGCCCTCGAGGAAGCCGAGGTGCTCCGGTGAACTGGGGATTCGAGACGCGCGCCATTCACGTGGGGCAGGGGGCGGACCCCACGACGGGGGCGACGATCGTGCCCGTGTACCAGACCTCGACTTACACCCAGACCGATCTGGGTGAGCACCGGGGCTACGACTATTCCCGCACGGCCAATCCGACCCGGAAGGCCCTCGAGACGTGCCTGGCGAGCCTCGAGGGCGGCAAGCACGGGATCGCCTTCTCCTCCGGGGTCGCGGCCACGGACGCGACCTTGCGGCTGCTGTCGGCAGGCGATCACGTCGTGGTCGCCGAGGACGTCTACGGGGGGACGTATCGCCTGTTCGAGCGCGTGCTCACGCGGTTCGGCCTGACGTTCACCTGGGTGGACGCGCGGGATCTCGACGCCGTGGCCGCGGCGCTGCGCCCCGAGACCCGGCTCGTCTGGGCCGAGACGCCCACCAACCCGCTGCTGCGCCTCGTGGACCTGGCCGCGCTCGCAACCCTGTGCCAGGAGCGCGGGGTCCTGCTCGCGGTCGACAACACGTTCGCGAGCCCGTACTTGCAACAACCCCTCGCCCTCGGGGCCGACCTGGTCGTCCACTCGACGACCAAGTACCTCGGCGGGCACTCGGACGTCGTGGGCGGAGCCGTCGTGACCTCGCGCGACGACCTGGCGGCGGATCTGCGCTTCCTCCAGAACTCGACCGGGGCCATCCCGGGGCCGCATGACGCGTGGCTCACGCTGCGTGGCATCAAGACGCTGGCCCTGCGGATGCGCCAGCACGGCGAATCCGCCATGGCGATCGCCCGCCACCTCGAGGCGCACCCCATGGTCGAGCATGTTCATTATCCCGGGCTCGAGTCGCACCCGCAGCACGAACTGGCCTGCCGGCAGATGCGCGGGTTCGGGGGGATGGTCTCGTTCGTCGTGAAGGGTGGCCTCGAGGCGGCCCGCACCGTCGCGAAGTCCTTGCAACTGTTCAGCCTGGCCGAGAGTCTCGGCGGCGTCGAGAGCCTCGTGACGCATCCTCCGACCATGACGCACGGCTCGATCCCGAAGGACGTGCGCGAGGCGCGAGGCGTCGTGGACGGCTTGCTACGGCTGTCGGTCGGGATCGAGTCGACCTCCGACCTGGTCGACGACCTCGACCAGGCCCTGTCCTGGCTGGGCTGAGCGGGGCCGTCACTCCCCGCTCTTGGCCAGCAGGCCGAGTTCCCGGACCTGCCGGAAAGACACGTGGAAATAGCCCACGGCCAGGAGGCCCATCACGACGTCCAGGCCCGCCGCCGTGACCACGTGTTTCCAGGGGAGGGGCTGGCCTGCCAGGACCGCCCGCATGCCCTCGAAGACATGCGTGGAGGGCAAGGCCAGGGCGATGGGCTGCATCCAGCCGGGCAGGGCCGTCACCGGGTAGAAGACGGCTGAAAAGGGCTGGAACAGGAAGGCGATCGCCCAGGCCAGGTTCTCGGCGCCCTGCCCGTGGCGCAGGATGGCGGCGGTCGTGGCGATGCCGATGGACCAGCCCATCGCGAGCAGGCACACGACGAATGGCACGAGCGCGAAGCCCAGCGAGAAGAGCTGGAAGTGGTAGGCCAGGGCCGCCACGCCGATCATGAGCACGGTCGAGAAGGCCACCTTGGCGCAACTCACGACCAGGGACCCGACGAGGTACTCGCCCAGGGTGAGCGGACTCACGAAGAGGTTCAGGAGGTTGCGCGACCAGACCTCCTCGAGGTAGGCCAGCGACACGCCCTGCTGGGCCCGGAAGAGCAGGTCCCAGAGGATGAGCCCACCGACGAGCGTGCCGAGGACGGTCCCGGCCGGCGTGCGCCCGACGGAGCTGGATTCGAGGTAGGCCCCGAGGAACCCCCACACCAGCAGGTCGAGCAGCGGCCAGTACACCAGTTCCGCGATGCGGATCGGATGGCGACGGATGACGTAGGCGTGTCTCAGGGCGATCGCGGCGATCCGGCCGGCTTGCATGGATTCTCCTTCGCCCGCACAGGGCTCGTGCCCATTGTATCGGGACTCGGGGACACGGAGCGGCGTAGCCTCGGATCAGCGGAGCGCGGCGGATACGGACGGCCAGATCGTGGCGAAGACCACCACGAGCACCGCGATCGCCATGACGCCCGGTTGCACGCGACGCCAGGCCTGTCCGGCTTGCCGTGCGAGTCGCGCCAGGACCGCTGCCCGTGCGTCCGCCTGACGGCGCCCGGAGAGCGAGGCAGGGACGCCGACGAGTTCCCTGGCCGAGGCCCGCCTTTCGAGGCTCCCGGATGACGGCCGGTCGGTCTCTGGCATGACGGCGCGATCGAGGTCCTGGGGCGCTCGAGCGCTCGGACCCTGGACCTGTCCGTTATCCCGGGCAGGCTCGACTCCTGCCCGCCGTGTCGGTTTTCGCCGGGTCCCTCCGGGCGCCCATCCCGTTTCGGGCCACGTCACCGCGGGCGCCTCGTCGGGGCCGGGCCGCCGGCGCACCCTGGAGACCTTGCACATGCCGTCTCGACTGACCGGGACGCAAGGGAGCATGCCGGGTAGAGGGCCCGGCAAGGCGGCCCGATCGGTCCGCGGGGAAGGGGGCCGGTGCGAGCCGGAACGTGGCAACATACGTGAATCGCTCTCAGGAGGGCTCGATCGATCGGGTTCCGGGGCGATCGCGGTCGCGCCCATCGCATGATCCTGAACAAGCGAACCGCGGCCTTTCCTCCGGTCCGATTGCCCTCCGCCCCGGGATAGCAGAGAATCCGGTTCCTCCCCGTCGGCGGAGGCGCCGATCCCGCGTGTCCCCCGGCGTACGTTCATGGGGAACAGGGCCAGCAGCAAGAGCAACAGGCGGATCTCCGCCTCCGCCTCGGTCACGTCGTTCGCGACGGGATCGGTGGCCGGGAGGTCGGATGTGGCAGGCGCATCTCCGGCAAGATCGCGAAGGCGGTCCGTGCCGCCCCAGCCGGAGCCGTCCGGTGCAGCCCGTGTCGGTCCGTCCACCGTGGTCAAGCCAGGGGCGCTCTCTCCTGGCGTGGAGAGGTTCGGGACCCGCACGGCAGGGGAGACTTGATTCGGATCCCGGGAGATCGTGTTCACGGGGCCCCTCGGATGGTCGCGACGTCGTCCGGTGCGAAGGAGTCTTCGCGGCGACCCGTCGCCGACTTGTCGAACCCCGTGACAAGTTCTCGTTAAACGCGACGCTTCAAGCGATTCAGGGTGATCGAGACTCCGACCACCCACCCCAGGAGGCCTGCCAGGCTTGCGCCGAGCTCTGCGGCGCCCTGGGAGCTCTCGGGGCACGATAGATGACGGTCCAGCTGGATGCCTGCTTCACACGCGAGGTCGAGAAGCAGGCACGGCGTCAGGGGCGCAAGCAGACTCCGGTCTGGCTCGAGGGGGTACCGTCGTTCGGGAACCGATCAGCCCCCGTGGCCGGACCGGGCGAGTCGCAGATAAAACGTTTCCAGGTCCGGGACCTCGTGGGCCTTCAGGATGTCCGCCGGGCGCCCGTCGGCGACGATCTCGCCGGCCTGCAGGAAGATCAACCGGTCGACCATCCGCTCGACCTCGGCGAGGTTGTGGCTGGTCATGAGGATGCTCATGCCCGTGCGCCGCGAGCGTTCGGTCAGGAGCGACCGGATGCGGTCGGCCACGTCGGGGTCGAGGCTGGCCGTGGGTTCGTCCAGGATGAGCAGCATCGGTTCGTTGATGAGCGCCTTCGCCAGGTGCAGGCGCGTCTGCTGGCCGCTCGACAGTTCCCGGGTGAGGCGATCGCGGAGCGCCCCGAGGTCGAGCGCCTCGAGCACGCCCTCGATCGCCGCGCGCCGGTTCGCGACGCCGTAGAGCCGGGCGAAGACGTCGAGGTTCTCTCGCACCGTCAGGGCGTAGGGCAGGGACACGTAGGTCGACGAGAAGTTGATCCGCGAGAGGATGGTCTCCCGGTGGTGGGCGAGGTCCAGGCCGTCCACGTGGATGCTGCCGGAGGTGGGCAGGGTAAGGCCGACGAGCATCTGCAGCGTGGTGGTCTTGCCGGCCCCGTTGGGGCCGAGCAGGCCGACGATCTCGCCGGCCCCGACCTGGAAGGAGATGCCCTTCAGGACCGGGCGACCCTCGAAGGCTTTCGTGAGCTGGTGCACCTCGAGCAGAGGTTTCATGCGAACCGGCCCTCCCGGCGCAGGACGAATGGGTATAGGGTTCATGATACGTCACCAGCAAGGAGGATGGCGTGCACCGGCAACTCCTGGCCTTGCTGGCGGCGGCAGGGCCCCTCTCGAACCCGATCCAGGCCGATTCGACCGGCGGTTCCACGGTATCTGGCGTCGTCGGTCAGCCCGTGACCGTGGCCCTGCCCGTGGGGCCCGGAGAGTCCTGGGACGTGTTCATCGAGGGAGGGCGTCGGGTGCACGGGATGCCCTACCGATTCCGCATGGGGAGCGCCGGCCCCGAGATCTGGACCTTTCCCCTGGTCGCCCCCGGGCGATCCGAGGTGGCCTTCCGGTTGAACGGGGGGAGCCAGAATGGCTCCGAGGCCTCCGAGAAGCGGGTCGTCATCCGTTCCCTGACCCCGTTCGAGGCGCAGCAGGTCGCTCCCGGGGCGCTGCACGGGACCTTGCTCCGGCCCTGAGTCCCGCCTGAATCCGTCTCACGACCAGGCCAGCACGGCGACGGAACAGGCGATCTCCCCGTGCTGGAGACGGGTCGCCACCGGCAAATTCTCCCGGAAGGTCGCCACGATGCGGGGGGAGCCCTCGATCGTGAGTCGGTGTCCGTCCCAGCGGGAGGGGGCCCGAGCCGTCTGCTGAACCAGGCCCTGCGGGGTCGCGAGGGCCAGCCATTCCCGCCAGGTTCGCGGCTCCCGCCCCGCAGGTGGGGGCGTCAGGGGCGCGTCGCCGCACCACACCTGGCCACGCTGCCATCGCAGGCGCAGCAACTCCGTCGCCGGCCGATCGGGGAAGCCGTTGGCCACGATCAGGGCGTCGCCCGTGGCTTCCGTGAGCCAGAACCGTCGCAGGACTGCGAGCGCGGGAGAGCGGTCGGTCGGGTGCGAGAACGTTCCCGACGGGACGAGAACGGCGCGGCCCCCGCATCCGCCAGAGAGCAGCGCGGAGATGAGCAGGCCTGGCAGGATCAGCGAGATGCGGGACATGGGGTTCTCCTTTCCTGGAAAGGAGAACATGTTATCATGTGATCATAAATAAATCATTTATCAGGATGGACGCGTATAGGTATGGCGCCGCCCCTCGGCACACCGATTCAGGTAATCACAGGAGTCGCAATGCTCGCTCACGCGAGGTGTCCAGGTCTGCTCGCGCTCGATCAGCCCGACCGTGTCCTCGATGGTCGTCATCACGGACTCGCGGATCGAGTCGTCGATCGGGACGGGCAGCCGCGTGTCCGTGGCCAGGTAATGAAGAGCATGCGACGCCGGTTTCTCGCCGAGGTTGGCCTCGACGAGGCGGTCGTAGATGACCATCTGGAGCACGGCCCGGCTGGAAGGCGTCTCGGGCATCCGCCCGGACTTGTAGTCGATGATCTCCAGCGACCCATCTGCATGGCGATCGAGCCGGTCGAGGATCCCCAGCAGCCGGAAATGCCCGATCTTCGCCGTGGCGCGCTTCTCGACCCAGACCGGCGTGCCCTCGCGGTCCCGCCAGGTCTCGAGGTATCGCTCGAGCATCTGCCGGCCATGCTCACGAGCCCGGGCTTCCTCCTCGGCACTGTCGAAGCCGGCTCGGTGCCAGTGCTCGCCCAGCATGTCCAGGGCCATTCCGTTCGTGACCTGACGCGCTCCGCCCTGGTCGTGGATGGCTTGCATGACGCGGTGAACCGACAGTCCGAGGCTCGTCGAGGCCCAGGGGCGTCGCGGGAGGCGATCGACGTACTGGAAGCGGTACTGGCGGGGGCACTCGAGGTAGACCGAGAGCTTGCTGGGCGAATACTGGGGCAGTTTCATGCTCGCGATCGTACCATCCGGGGCGTGGATGCCTCGATATGACGATCTTGGTGATACTTGAAGCCTGTTATCGTGATGTTTGTACCCTGTACGACCCCTCGTCCGATTGGCTATCGTGGGGATGGATGAACCGTTCCAGCGATTCCCTTTCCGTCCTGCAAGCGCAACTCACGAGGTGCCGAGCATGGGTCACGTGATCCCGGTCGAAGCTGAAGCATCGCTCACCGAAGCCGCCGACATGTTCGAGTTCATGGACGCCACGGCCATCGTGGACGACGCGGGGTTCCTCGTCCGGGTGAATCAGGCCTTCCTCGACATGTTCGGTTGCAACGCCCGGGCCGACGTGCTGGGTCAGTCGCTGGGGGACCTCTTCTTTCCCGGGACCGGTCAGTCCGGGCCCGAACAAAGCCTCGCCGTCGGGGAAACGTGGCGCGGGATCCTCTTCGGCCGCGCGATGGATGGGGCCGCGGTGCCGGCCGAGGTCACGGTCCGGGTGGCCCCCGGCGGGCGTCGACTCTGGGCTTTCCGGAGTGCGACCGAGGGACTCAAGGTCCAGCGGCGCGCGCGTGTCCGGATGCTGGAGCAGGCCGAGGTGGCCGCTCGCCTGGCCGATATCGACCGGATGAAGCGCGAGTTCGTCAGCAACGTATCCCACGAGCTCCGGACTCCGCTGGCCGCGATCACCGCCTATGCGGAGTTCCTCGAAGAGGCCCTCGAATCCCCCGAGCCACGCGATTCCGCCCTGTACGTGCACGAGATCCAGGTTGCAGCCCGTCACCTGCAGGAGATCATCGACGACCTGCTGGATTTTTCGATTCATGAGCGATCGAAGGTCAAGCTCAGCGTCGAAGAGATCGACCTCACGTCGCTGGTCGAGGGCGCCTGCGCCACCTGGGGGGATCGGGCGCGTGATGCCGGGATCGTCCTCGAGCGTGGGTGCACAGACGCCCCCATCTCGGTGGCAGCCGATCCGCGTCACATGGGGCACGTCGTCCGTCACCTGCTGTCCAACGCCATCAAGTTCACCCCTCGCGGTGGACGGGTCCGCGTGGAAGAGCGCCGGGTCGGCGATGAAGCCTGGATCACGGTCACGGATACGGGGATCGGTGTTTCCGATCCCCAGCTCGAGCGGGTGTTCGACGCCTTCTACCAGGTCGACGGGTCCTCGACCCGCGCGCGGGGTGGTCTCGGCCTCGGCCTCGCTGTCTGCCGGGCCCTCGTCCTGGCCCACCACGGACGCATCGAGATCCAGAGCCGCCCCGGCGAGGGCAGCAGCTTCAGGGTCGTCCTGCCTGCGGCCTGAACTCAGGCGCGTCCCGTCGACCGGGTGAAGCCCGCCAGACCTTCCGCCAGGCCATCCGTGAGAGCCTCGGGTCGGAGCCGCCACTGCCAGTTGCCTTCCGTGGTCCCCGGCAGATTCATGCG
>JBIIHZ010000067.1:0-7964 GCA_044235265.1 Candidatus Sericytochromatia bacterium | reverse complement strand
CCTCTGGGCCGGCGACATCGTCGCGGGTGAGATCCGGCCGCCGCGCGAGGGTGAGAAGTTCCAGGTGCTCGTCCGTCCCGAGACGGTCAACGGACAGCCGACCGACCAGGCCATGCGACGCGTCCCCTTCGAGAATCGCACGCCCATTTACCCGTGTGAGCGCCTCCGCCTCGAGACCACCGCGAGCAACCTCAGCATGCGGTTGATGGACCTGTTCAATCCGCTCGGCAAGGGCCAGCGCGCCCTGATCGTGTCGCCTCCCAAGGCAGGTAAGACCACGCTGCTCAAACAGGTGGCCAACTCGATCACGGACAACCATCCGGAAGTGCACCTGATGGCCCTGCTGATCGACGAACGGCCCGAAGAAGTCACGGACATGCAGCGATCGATCAAGGGCGAGGTCATCGCCTCGACCTTCGACGAGTTGCCCGAAAACCATGTCCGGGTCGCCGAACTCGTCATGGAACGCGCCAAGCGGATGGTCGAACTCGGACACGACGTCGTGATCCTGCTGGATTCCATCACGCGTCTGGCCCGGGCTTACAATTCGGCCATGCCTCCCTCGGGGAGAACCCTCTCGGGCGGTCTCGATCCCAACGCGATGCACAAGCCCAAGCGCTTCTTCGGTGCGGCGCGCAAGCTCGAGCGGTCGGGATCCCTCACGATCATCGCGACGGCGCTGATCGACACCGGTTCGCGCATGGACGAGGTGATCTACGAGGAGTTCAAGGGGACCGGCAACTCCGAACTCACGCTCGATCGCCGGCTGGCCGATCGTCGGATCTTCCCGGCGATCGACATCAAGCGCAGCAGCACGCGCAAGGAAGAGCTCCTGCTTTCCCCGGAAGAGTTGCGCAAGCAGCGCATCCTGCGCAAGACGATGGACGCCGGCGACACCGCGGAGGTCACCGAGTTCCTGGCCGATCGCCTCAGCCGGACCAAGTCCAACGCCGAATTCCTGATGGCCATCAGCGACTCCTGATGGTTTCCGCCGGTTCACTGCCTGGAGGTTCTTGCTTGTTCGAGTCTGACAACGCACCCACGAGCACGTCCGATCTGCCCGAGATCTCGGCCTTCAAGGTCGATTCGCGGCGCCGCCGCCAGCCCCTGCAGCGCTGGGAGCGCTGGATCCCGCGCAAGAAGGCCGCTCACCAGGAACAGCCGAGCTTCGATGGAATGGGTGTCCTCAGATACGCGCTGACCAGCCCGGCTCGGCGTCGGACGGTCGTCCGTCACGCCGCTGCGCGCCGGGCGTGGCTCGCCGGTGCCGTGCTCGTCGTGCTCCCGACCGTGCTGCTGGGCGGTCCGCGTCTGCTGACGTTCCGCCAGGCGCCAAAGCCCCTGTCGCCCGTGACCCGTGCCGTGCCCCTCACGCAGGTGGCCGTCCGTCCGGGTGACACCCTGTCGGGCATCGCGCATCGCTTCGGGCTCAAGACCCGCGTGCTGCGTCAGGCCAATCCCGGAGTCGATCCGCGACATCTTCACCCTGGTGACGTCCTCCGCCTGCCCGAGGGGGTCGTGGTCTTCACCACCGAACCGGGTTCGGGTGACGGTTCGGCCCTGGCTGCGACCTACGAGGTCCATCGCGGGGGCTATACCGGCACGGAGGCGGCCGGCCAGCTCGCGGCCGCCCGGCGCGGTGAAAACGTCAGTCGCGTGCTCGCCCGGTCGAACCGCCCTCAGGAACGTCACGAGCTCACCCGGTCAGAGGGTCACGAGGCTGCCCATGCGAGCCATCGCGCCGCCGCGTCCCGTCGAGCTGGCACCTACCGGGTCCAGTCCGGCGACAACCCGTCCGTCATCGCCCATCGCCTCGGGGTCAAGACCCGGGCACTCCTGGCGGCTAACGGCCTGACGCCGCACTCGCGCCTCCAGATCGGGGACCTGCTCGTCGTGCCGTCCGGGGCCAAGCTGAAGAGCGCCGGGAAAGACGGAAGCGAACGTCTCGATCGGAAATACCGTCTGCGGGATGGCCGCAAGATCGCCTCGCGTGGGCTCCTGGGTGACCTGGGGCGACTGGCGGCGAAGCGTCTGCTCTGGCCCGCATCGGGGCGTGTTTCCAGCGGATTCGGGGTGCGTGATGGCCACATGCACCAGGGACTGGACATCTGCAACAGCGTGGGTACCCCCATCAAGGCCGTCCGAGATGGGGTCGTCGTGTCGGCTGGCTGGAGCGGAGCTTACGGCCGCATGATCGACATCCGCCATGGCAACGGCATGGTGACGCGCTACGCCCACTGCGCGAAGCTCTACGTCGGCGAGGGCGATCGCGTGTCGCGCGGTGAGCGCATCGCCACCGTCGGACAGACGGGCCATGCGACGGGTCCGCATCTGCACTTCGAGGTGCGGATGAACGGCCGTGCCGTGAATCCGGATCGGTTCTACTGATCGCGAATCGACACGTCCTGGAAGAGGCAGCCGCCCTCTCCAGCCGCCCCGGCATCCCACTGGTAGCCCCAGAGCTGGAAGCCGGGGCGGGCTGCTCCGGGCGGATACGTGTACCTTTCCAGTCCCTGGCCCGCCAGGACCGGACTCACGAAATGGGCCTGACCGCCGGGGCCACCCCGGTCATGAAGCCGAAACCAGACTCGCAGAGCCTGAGCGTGTGGCACGATGCGCACGGACAGAGGAAGGGCGACCGTCGCTCCCTGGGGAGGGTCGTTTCGCATCCCGCGCAGATGCACGTCCCAGGCTGGCCAGACCCCTGATTGCCCTGCGGCCAGGGCCAGTGTGCGCGTTTTCCAGAATCCCACCCGGTCCTGGTCGCGATCGTTGTAATAGTGGATGTGATACCGTCCCGGACGCGTGATCCGCGACCGGTAAAGCCCGTCGGGTCCCGTCCTGAGAGTGGTCGATCGCCACGTGCGTTCTTCCACCAGGGACACCTCCACGCCCACGGCGGGCCGCCCGCGGTCGAGAACGCCCCCCCCGACCTCCATCGGTGCCAGAACGGGGTCGATGAGGGTCCCTGATGAATAGGGGGCAAGCTCGCCGCCGGGACGGACCAGGTCATGCGCCCCGGATGAAACGGAAAGCGGCGCCGCTGCCCCACACGCGGTCACGATGAGCAAGGCGAGCCCCCACGCGTACCGGCTCCCGGATATCGGTCCAGGCATGCGGTCCTCCTCTCGGCGCCACCCAGGATGCCTTGCCCCCGCGGGTGTCGCCATGCCGGAATCTCCACCGGATCCGGTCCGGGATGTCGCATGGCGGACCAACGGGGAAGACCGGCTTGTCACGCGGTGCAACACGACCTAGCATGATCGCCATGAGCCCGCTGCTGGATCCCTCGTCTTTCATCTCGGCCGCCCTCGCCCCGATGCTCGGGGTGTCAGGATCGGCCGTACTGGCCTCCCAGACCCAGAGCAAGTACTCGGCCCTGGTCGACCGGATCCGGGGCCTGCATGCGGAGCGCCGACAGCTGTCCGGGGAACAGGTCCTGTCTCCCCAGAGCGCCACCCGGATCCGCAGCGTGGAACGTCAGATCGCCCTGCTGGTCAGGCGCGCTCGGCACCTCCGGGACTCCCAGTTCCTGCTCTATGCGGCGATCGGTTTCCTGGTCGTCACATCCGTGGCGCTCGCAGCCGTCCAGACCCTGCCAGGACGGACGTCGTGGCAGGCCTGGGGACCGCGAGTCACGTTCCTGGGTGGCCTGGCCTGCATCTTTGCATCGATCGTCCATGACCTGCTGGAAGTGCGGCTGGCTTTCCGGGTGATCGCCCTGGAGCTCGAACTGTTCGACGACGAGGCGATGCGCGAAGCGGAACGTCGCTTCCGGGCCGTCTAAGCTCCTGCGGGCACATCCCGGGGCTCGGCGTCGGGTTCGTGACTCGCATGGGCGAGCACCCGGGCCGGTCCGAACAGCAGGTAGCTGGCCCCGAGCAGAAAGCAGACGACTGCGAGCTGGAGCGTCGGGCGAATGCCGATGTGATCGGACAGGGACGGCATGACCATGCCAGCGATCGGCTGCAACCCGAAGAAACTGAGGCCGGCAACGGCGGAGACGCGTCCTCGGATGGCCGAGGGAGCCCTTTCCTGGACGATGGTATTGCCGATCCCGACCATCGTGGAGACGCTCACCGTCATGAGGACCAGGCAGACCGCTACCACCGCCAGGTGGTGCGCCAAGCTGAGGCCAGCCAGGGCGAAAGCCACCAGGAAGAGCGCCAGGGTGAGTGCAGCAGGACGGCGCGCCCGCGGAATGCTCAGCAGCCCGACGGCCCCGCTGAGCGAACCGACCCCGGCCATCGACATGAGGAAGCCCATCTGGGTGGCCTGCAGGTGCAATTCACGGGTCACGTAGAGGGGCATGAGGATCAGCACGAACGGAAAGACGAAGACCGTCGTCATCGCGAGCATCGAGACCATGGCGAGGGTGGGTCGATCCGACACGACGTGCCGCACTCCCGCCTTGAAGCCCCCACCGGCTTGGCTCTCCTCCTCGGCCTGAGGCGAGCGGGAGACGGGCAGGCTCCAGAGGGCCACGATGAGGGCCAGGAAGGTCAACGCATTGACGTAGTAGGCCACGGCAGGCCCGAGCGTCGCCACGGCAATGCCGGCGACCGCCGGTCCCACGAGCCGGGTGGCGTGGAACACGGCCCGGTCGATCGCCACGGCCGAACCGATTTCCGTCCTGTCGACGAGTTCCGGCACGAGGGCAGATGCGGCAGGCATCTCGAAGGCATTCGATACGCCCAGCACGAGCGCGAAGGCCGGAACCAGCCAGATGGTCGAGGCATCCAGACGGTGCGTGGCCACGAGCGTGCCCATCCCGACGGCAAGCGCGATCTGGACGAGCTGGCAGATGATCAGCACCAGGCGCTTGTCCGCCCGGTCCGCGACGGTCCCCCCCACCATCGTGAGGAGCAGCATGGGAATTCCCGAGGCCAGATTGACCGCCCCGAGCCAGACCGCCCGGTCCGTCAGCGTGGCCATGACGAAGCTCTGGGCCATCGTCTGCATCCAGGTGCCGGTCATGGAGATGCCCTCGCCGACGATGTAGCGACGGAAGGGGCCGGGTCTGAGGACCTTCAGGGCTTCCCGGAACGACGATGCGGATGAGCCTCCCACGGGTTACTCCTTCTCGACTCGGTCGAGCAACGCTCGCGCCGAGGCGACGAGCAGAGCGGCGGCCTCGTCCACCTGCTCACCGGTGGTGGCGCGGCCGAGGCTGAGGCGGATGGCCCCGCCCGCATGGGCGAGGGGCACGCCGAGCGCTTTCATGACAGCGGACGGCTCCACGCGGTCGGAATGACAGGCCGCTCCCGTGGTCGCGGCAACGCGCGGAGTCGCCTGGAGCCATTCGAGACCGAGTAGCCCCGGGACGGAGACGTTCAGGGTATGGGGCAAGCGCAGGGTCGGATGGCCGTTCACGACGAGTTCCGGCAGGCCTGCCTGCAAGTGGGCCTGGAGGCGATCGCGCAGGGCCGTCATGCGCCGGGCATCGGCGTCCTGCTCGCGACTGGCCAGTTCGCAGGCCACCCCGAGCCCGACGATCAGGGCCGCGGCATGGGTACCGGAACGCAGCCCATCCTCGTGACCGGCGCCATGGTGAAGGGGCTCGAGGGCGATACCCCGCCGTCGGACCAGGAAACCGATACCACCGGGCCCCCCGAACTTGTGGCCCGAGCCCGTCAGAAAATCGAGACCGTCTCCCCGGAAACGGATCGGCAGCTTGCCCACCGACTGGGCTGCATCGACCAGGATCAGGCCCTCTCCCTGATGAATCCGGGCAGCGAGCCCGGTCACGTCCTGAAGGGTACCGACCTCGTTATTGGCGTGCTGGATGGCCAGGAGTGCGGGGCGAGCAGAGAGTGCCCGGTCCAGACTCGCGGGGTCGGGCAATCCCGTCGGCTGGACCGCGATGACGTCGAGGCCATGCCCCTGACGTGCCAGAAAGGCCATGGCGCGGGTGACGCTGTAATGTTCCACGGCAAGATGGGCGAAACGCGACACCCCGCCCCGAGCCCAGGCCAGGCCCTTGATCGCCAGGTTGTTGGCCTCGGTCCCGCCGCTGGTGAAAATGACCTCGTCGGGTTCACACCCCAGACACGTCGCGACACGTTCGCGTGCCTCATGGATGGCCCGCGCGACCTCACGCCCGGGACGATGGGCACTGCGGGAATTGGCGTGAGGCAGGTGCTCGAAAGACGCCATCGCTTCGAGGACCCGGGGATCGGGAGGGGACGTGGCGTTGTGATCGAGATAAACGAGCGGCTCGGACATGCTTCCAGCCTAACACGGCCGCTCGCGGGTACGATACGACCATGTACCGGTGGTTCGACACCCATGCCCATCTGGACGATCCCGGCTTCGAACCCGGCTGGGAAGCGCGGATGGCCGCCCTGGCGAACACGGGGCCGCGCGCGTGGGTCGTGCCCGGAGTCCGGGGGGAGCCGTCCGGTCTGCCTGGTCCCCTTCCCCGTGGAACCTGGGTCGGACGCGCGATCGGTCTTCACCCCTGGTATCCGGCATCTCCGACTGACCTGGACACGATCGCCCGATCCCTCGATCGTCATGAGCGGGTGGCGGTGGGCGAGTGTGGCCTCGATCGGGGGCACCGGTATCCGGGAGACGTGGACGTCCTGGCACGACAGTGCGAGCTCGCCAGGGAACACGATCTCCCCGTCATCCTGCACGTCGTCCACGCGCACGGCCCGGTGCTCGAGATCCTGGACCGTATCCGTCCTCCCGCCGGCGTGGTGCATGCCTTCACGGGGGGAACCGACCTGGCTCGCGAGTACGTGCGTCGGGGTTACAAGCTCGGGGTGGGGCGCCAGATTCTCAGATCGCCACGACTGGCGGAAACGGTCAGGGCCGTGGGGATCGAACATCTCGTGCTGGAGAGCGATGCCCCGGTACGCGACACGACGGCCCCCCTGATGGGCCTCGACCTCGAACCCGTCGCCATCGCGGTGGCCCGCCTCTGTGACCGCGATCTCGAGACGGTCGCGGCCCGCACATGGGACAATGCATGCCGCCTGTATCGTCTTTCGCCATCCTTCCTGGAGACTTCGACGTGATGATCCCCGCGGCACAACGGCACCGGACCCCTGCCAACGAGCGCACCCATCTCCTGCTCGGTGATGCCGGCATCTCGCGATTGTCCGGAGCCCACGTCCTGGTCGCCGGCGTCGGAGGCGTCGGAGGGAACTGCGTGGAGGCCCTGGCGCGAGCGGGGGTCGGCAAGCTGACGCTCGTCGATTTCGATCGAGTCGTGGCCAGCAACTGCAACCGGCAGGTCGTGGCCCTGCACTCGACCCTCGATTGCCTCAAGGTCGAGGTGATGGCCGAGCGGGCGCGAGACATCCAGCCCGGCATCACGATCGTCAGCGTGGCGCAACGTCTGAGCCCCCCCGAGATTCCCGATTTCCTGCCGGAAGGCGTCGACGTGGTCCTCGACTGCATCGACGCCATCACCTCGAAGGTCGCCCTCTACCGGGCCGCCCAGGAGCGGGGGATCTACGTGGCAGGAAGCATGGGGGCAGCTGCCCGGCTGGATCCTTCCCAGGTCCGGGTGGCCGATCTGTACGAGACCCATGGTTGTCCGATGGCGACGGCCGTCCGGAAGCTGGCCAGGCGGTGGGGAGTCCAGACCGGAGTGCGCGCCGTGTTCTCTCCCGAGCGACCGCTCCCCCATCCGGAACGGGAGTTCGTTCCCGGTGCGGGCCCCCAGAAGACCGTGAACGGGACGATCAGCTACATGCCCCCGATCTTCGGTCTGATGCTTGCGGCAGAGGGGATCCGATACCTGCTGGGTACCGACCTGCCAGGAGGCTCGCGATGACGACCGAGCGTACGGCCTCGCGCAGACGCGGTGCCTCCCGGACGGGCAAGACGGGGAAGCAAAAGCCACTCCGGAACACCTATCTCGTCCGGCGCCTGGTCGTGCTGGGGGCCTTGCTGGGCCTGGGGGCAGGCGGCCTCTTCTTGCTCCGTCGGCCCGATACGGCGGCAAGCCGCCA
>JBIIHZ010000066.1:0-7991 GCA_044235265.1 Candidatus Sericytochromatia bacterium | reverse complement strand
GTCCGCGATCGAGCGGCTGATGAGCCAGTCGTCGTCCCCTTCTTGCGGGTGGATGTTCCGCATCTCGGAGACCTGGAGCTGGTTTCCCTGGTACAGCAGCAGGAAGCCGCGCTCCGCCCCGACGATATCGATGATCAGGTCCATGGCCAGCTCGAGCACGAGGCGAAGATCGTGGACCTGGTTGATCTTGTGGGCGAACTCGATCAGCTGCTCGAGGCGCTCGTGGGCGAGCTCGATGCTCGACCAGCGCGCTTCCCGGACCTTGACGTTGGCAAGGATGTCCGTGACATCGTCCACGAGTCCCTGCAGCCGGCTCTCGATCGTCTGGGCGGCTGCCGTCGCACTGGCGTCGAGACCCAGGAGGCTGTTTTCCCACGAGCGCTCCAGCATCCCGCGGTCTTGCGCGTCGACCGACTCGAGGATCCTTTGCCGGATCGTGAGGACGCTCTGGAGATGTCGGTCGGCTCGGGCCGGTTCCGCCCGCGCCAGGAGAGCGGCCGCGGTGGCCTGCAGGAAGGGCATCTCGAGTTGCTGGGCCAGCGTGCTCGCGCGATGCAGATGCTCGCTGGCCAGGCTACGGCGTTCCTGGAGAAGCTGGATTTCCCCGAGCAGGACTTCCAGTTCGGCCTCGACCGCCCGGGCCTGGGTTTCCCGGGCGTCCTGGAGGGCCGCATGAGCCAGCTTCTGCGCATCTGCATAGTCCCGCGAGCGGCCGGCGAGCCAGACCAGCCCCAGCGAGGCCCGCACCTGCATCGCGCGGGCTCCCGCTTCGCGCGCTTTCTTGCGAGCCGTCGTGAGCCTGTCCCGACCCTCCTCGATCTGCCCGGTCCGGGCCAGGAGGACTCCGACCTTGATCTCGAGGGCGAGACGGACGTCCTCGATGCCCTTTTCCTCGGCGATCGCCAGGGCCTCTCGGGCGATGGTCAGGGCCTCGGAATCCCGGCGCACGATCGCCAGGGCATCCGCACGGAACGTCGCCAGGTTCACATCCAGGTACACGTTGTGAATCGCGTCGGCGATCGCGACCGCCCGGTCGACATGCTCCCAGGCCGTCCGGACTCGCCCCTGGACCAGGTGCCCGTAGCCCACGAGCGCGAGGGCGATGCTCTCCGGATAGCGGCTTCCCAGCTTCTGGACGAGTTCGAGCGCCTGGGTGGACAGCTCCAGGGCCTCCGAGAAGTCGCCCATCTGCTGCCCCACGATGCCGAGGTTCAGCAGACTGAAAACCTCCTCATCATGTTGACCTATTTCGGAGTTGATCTGCTGACAGTTAAGGTAGCACTCCTTGGCCTCGGCAAACCGGCCCAGACTCTGGTAGGCATTGCCGAGGTGCATCAGGGTGTCGTTGAGCCCGATCTTGTTCCCCGTGGCCTGGTGGATGGTCAGGGCCTCCTGGAGCATCGCCAGACCCTCGTTCTGCCGGACGGGATCCAGGGTGTAGAGGTAGCCCAGGAAGGACTGACATTCGGCCTGGAAGGCTTCCAGATCGTGCTCACGGGCGACGTGAAGGGCCCGGGTGAAGACCTCGACCGTCTGAGGGATCTGCCCCTTGAAGAAATGCACCCTGGCCAGGGTGGTCAGGGCCCGGAGCCGTTCTCTCGGGACCCCGGCCTCCTGGGCCGTGCTGGCAGCCTCTTCGAGAATCTGCAGGGCGCCGTCATAATCCCCCTGGGCCTGCTTGACCTTGCCCAGGCCACCGAGCACGCGCGCGAGATGGGGCTTCGCCACGTGCTGGCGGGCGAGGGTCGCGGCTTCCTCGAGGGACCGGCCCGCACCGGCGAACTCCCCCTTCAGGCGGTACACGTCGCCCATGGTCATGAGCATCCGGAGCAAGGTACCCTCGTCGACCGGATCCTGGTCCCGGACGAGGGCCAGGCCCCGAGACAGGAAGCCGGCAGCCAGATCGGCCGCGAACAGCTCGAGGTTCCGTTCACCGGCGCGCAGGGCGAGGGGGATCGCCCGCTCGGGGGCACGACTCTCGAGGAGGTGACGCGTCAGGGAGTTCAGGATGGCGACGTTTTGCGGGGCGAGAGCCAGGAGGGGCTCGAGGATCGCGGCCAGACGTTCGTGCAGGATCGCCCGTTCCTCGTCGGCCACGCTCTCCCGGAGCAGGGTCCGCAGCGGAAGCGATGCGATGCTGTACCCGTCCGGCGAGACTTGCACCATGTGCAGCTGTTCGAGGGTCATCAGGGCCTGGTAAAGGGCGTGCCCATTCTCCGGTTCGACGAACGTCGAGAGTTCCCCCACCCCCAGTGGATGCTCGGCCAGAGACAGGATCTGGACAACCTGGCGCGCGAGGGCGTCCAGCCCCTCGATACGACCGTTCCACAGGCCCGCGAGCGAACCGGGGATGGAGCCGCTGGCGATGCCCCCGGGAACGGTCCAGCCCTGGGTCTCGCGGACGAGCAGGCGCGAGCTCACGACATGTCGGATCAGCTCGACGAGGGTCTGAGGGTGTCCTTCCGACTGGGCGAAGAGGTCGTTCCGGAGTTCCGGTGCGATAGGGGAGGTCCCGAGCATGGAGAGGGTCACGGCCTCGATGTCCTGGGCCTGGAGAGGGGGGATCTCGATCGCGCCCTCGGGGAGGGACGCTCCGGCCGTCAGGTGCACCAGCCGGAGGGCGAACTGGCTCGCGCCGCGGCTCAGGAAGGCGAGCGTCTCGCGGGAGGCCTCGTCGAGAAGATGCGAATCGTCGATGAGGACCGTCAGGCCGCGCGTGCGTGCGACTGCTCCCACCAGCTCCAGGATGGAGGTCTGGAGCCGTCGAAGTTCCTGCTCGGGTTCCAGGACCAGATGGGCCTCACCCGTCGCCAGGCCCGGTACCAGCAGGCCCAGGACCTGTCGGTGCGTTTCCAGCACGGCCGGACACGAAGTACGCGCCAGCGGCACGAGCGTCTCGACGAGGGTGGTGACGGCTCCGTAGGGGACCGGTGGCTCCGTGCCCTGGATCCAGCACGTGAGCTGGTCCGCCATCTGGGCCTCGAGCAGCAACTCGCGGCCCAGACGGGTCTTGCCGCTGCCCTCTCTCCCCCCGATGAACAGCGTCCCCCCGAGACCGTCCATCCGGTCGCGGATCTGCACCAGCAGGGGATCGAAGCCGCAGAGCCGGGGCTCGAGTGTCCGGGTCGGGGTGTCGTCGGTCTGGATCCCCATCTCGCGCAGGACGGCCCGGGCCGACCCGGGGCGCCTGGCCGGATCCTTGTCGAGCAGGCGCCCGATCAGGCCATCGAGTTCGGTGTCGCCCGAATCCAGGGGGGGCGGAGGATCCGCGGCGATCGCCCGGACGAGGTCGAGCGTGCGCGCGTGCTCGAAAGGGGGGCGTCCCGAGAGCAAGTGGTAAGCCACGGCTCCGACCGAATAGAGGTCTGCGCGGGCATCGATCCGATCTCCCCGGACCACCTCGGGGGCCACGTACCAGAGCGTTCCCCGGATCGGGCCGCCCTGGCGGCCCGCCGGTTCCATCAGGCCGAAGTCCATCAGCTTGAGGACGCCGTCCTCGCGGATGCGGATGTTGGCTGGCTTGAGATCCCCGTGAACGTATCCCTGCCGATGGATCGAATCGAGGGCCTCCAGCAGAGGGACGAGCCACTGACGCAGCTGGGCAGGGGCGACCGGCTCACGCCCGTCGAGTCCCTTCCCGGGGACCAGCTCCATCGTGAAGTACGGGAGATCGTCCGGGGACAGGCCGTAATCGTGGACCTCCACGATGTGCGGGTGGCGCAGGCGGGTCATGACCCAGAATTCGAGTTTCAGCTGCTCGAGATCCCGGTGATCGCCCGATTTGAGCAGCTTCAGCGCCACGTCACGATTTTCGAGGGTGTCCCGGACGGCGTAAACGCGACCCATGCCGCCCTCACCGAGCAGATCGTGAATCTCGTATCGGTTGCCGATTGCCGTGATCATCCGCGCTCCTCGGTTGGTCATGATGCGGTCTGCACCCTCTAAACCCATCGCCTGGCCACTTTAATCCAGGGGACGCCACCGGATCCCCAGAAAGATCCGATCGGGTTCCTGGCCATCCAGGGCATGAAGCCAGCTGGCATTCAGCTGCATCCGGGTCTGCCAGTCGGGAGAGCCGTAGTCGATCGAGAGTCGGGTCAGGGGGGCCTGGGGGCTGAAAATCTCCGCCCGCAGTCTTGCCTCCCGGTTCAGGTTCCAGGTCAGCCCGCCGCCCAGCCTGGAGCGGATCAGGCCGACATGGAAGCCCATCCCCGGGTTCATGAGGTCGTCCCGTCCCCAGGTCGCATTCCAGAAGTTGCCATCCCCGACCTGCTCGATCCCGAGCTGGAACCGTTGCAGGCCGATCGAAGCGTCCAGACCGCCCCCACCGACCAGATAAGCCTTCTGGCCATCCGAGAGGCCTGCGAGATCCAGGACGGGGCTGACCTTGAAGGAGCCTGTCGCGACCGCGCTCGCCTGGGCCACGACCCGGCGCGAGGTGTCGACGAGGGCCCCGATGCCTTGCCCGACGCGGGGGTCCCGCGTGACCTCGTCGAGCCGGGTTGCCATGCCGTCCAGTCGAGCCAGGAGCGCCTTGAGCCGGGCGATCGCCTCCCGGGCGTCGTCTCCGGTCTTGCCCTCCAGGTCCAGGCCTTCCAGAGCTTGCTTCGCGACCCGGGCATCGGTCCGGAGCTCTTCGAGCGTACCTCGGGCCGTCTCGACCGTGCCGCGGGCTGCCTCGACCGTGCGATCGACGGCCGGGAAGGTGGTCTGCCGGAGGTGCGCGAGGCCGCCACCGCCCTCATCCATCAGGTCGGTGGCCCGGATGGTGAGGAGCTCCAGTCGTCCCACGAGGGCCCGGACCCCCGAGACGGTCTCGCGGGTATCACCCAGCACCTGCCGCATCTCGGGCGAGTCGGCCAGGGCCCGGACCTTCCGCACGGCCGTCAGGGCCTCTTCCAGCACGGCATCCAGGCGGTCCGGTCGCTGGCCTTGCAGGGTGGTGCCAGCGGCGATGCGGGCTTGCACCGTCACATCGTCCGGCGGGAAGATCTCGAGATTCTTTTCGCCGATGATCCCCTTGTTGAGGATCTTGAATCGAGAACCCTGCAGGATCCCCACGGCCGGGTCCGTGATCCAGAGATCCACCAGCACGTCATGACGTCGGGGCGTGATCTGCTTGACCCGTCCCACGCGGACCCCCATCAGCAGCACGTTGGCCCCCGGAAGGAGACCGTTGACGTCCGGAAAGACGATCTGGAGGGGATAACCGGCCCGCTCGGTGCCGAGTTGCGTCAGCCAGCCCAGCCCCCCGACGGTGGCGGCGATCGTGATCCAGGTGAGCAGGCCCACCCGGGCCGTCGTCGACAGGCTCATGCAGCGCCTCCTTCCCGGGGCGGGACCGTCAGGGTGTGGCCGCCCAGGAAGCTCTGGATGGCCGGATGGGTGTCCAGCAGGTCACGCTCCCCATCTCCCAGGATGCGTCCCTGATGGAACAGCGTGATCCGGTCCGCCGTCCGGCGGATGGTCGAGTGCTGGTGGGAGACCACGATGGACGTGGCTCCCGTCTCGCGGGAGAGGGTCACGATGAGATCCTCGATCTGGCGGGAGGTCACGGGATCCAGGCCGGTGGTGGGTTCGTCGAAGAGCAGGACGTCGGGCCGGGTGGCGATCGCTCGGGCGATCGCCACCCGTTTCTGCATCCCCCCGGACAGCTCGGCGGGCTGGGCCGGGCCGGCCTCGGGCAACCCGACCTGGGAGAGCACCTCCCGCGCCCGCACCAGGGCCTCGCCTTCCCGGACGCCTCGTTCCACCAGGGCGAAGGCCACGTTCTCCGCGACCGTCAGGCTGTCGAACAGGGCGGCCGACTGGAAGACCATGCCGATCCGGGACCGGACGGACTCCCAGGTGCCGCGATGCGCCCGGCCGAGATCGGTGTCGTCGAACAGGATGGTGCCCGAATCTGGCCGGACCAGGCCCAGGATCAGCCGGAGCAGGGTGCTCTTGCCGCAGCCCGAGGGGCCGATGACCACCCCGATGCGCCCCGGGTCGAAGGCACACGTCACGGCGTCGAGCACGACCTTCGGGCCGAAGCGTTTGGACAGGTCTCGCACCTCGATGCGCGGAGCCGGCATCAGCGCGCTCCTCCCGGAAAGAGCCAGGCGGACAGCAGGTAGTTGGTGACGAAGATGGTGATGAGGCTGTAGACCACGGCCTCGGTGGTGGCGCGCCCGACACCCCGGGCGCCGGCCGTGGCGGCCAGCCCGCGCTGGGAGCCGATCACTCCCACGACCAGGCCGAACCACGCGGCCTTCAGCAGCCCCTTGAGGACGTCCTCCAGCTTCACCAGCCCCTGCAGCGAATCCAGGAAGCGAACGGCCGCCAGCCCCTTGAGATGCACGGCGACGCCGAAGCCACCGGCTAGACCCACGACGTCCGCGATCATCGTCAGCATGGGCAGGACGGCCAGGCAGGCGAGCACCCTGGGGGCGACCAGGATGCGCACCGGGTCCGCGGCCATGGCCGTCAGGGCATCCACCTGCTCGGTGACCTGCATGGCTCCGAGTTCGGCGGCGATCGCCGCGCCGACCCGGCCAGCCACGACCACCCCCGTGAGCGTGGGAATCAGCTCGCGCACCAGCGCGATACCCGCGACACCCCCGATCACCGATGAGGCTCCGAAACGCTGGAACTCGTTCGAGATCTGCAGCGTGAACACCATGCCGACCGAGAGCGCCGTGACGAGCGCGATGGGCAGGCTGTCGGTCCCGATCGCCGCCACCTGGGGGCCCAGTTGCCGCCAGGGCCAGGGCTTGCGGATGAGGCGGTCCACGACGCGCAGCGCCAGCAACACACAGGCCCCCGTGACCTCCATGAGGTCCATCACGGGGCGACCAGCGGTTTCCAGCCAGCGCACGATTCCGGTCATGCCCCCGTCCGGGCCTCCAGCTCCCGCTCCAGCAGGGCCCACATCTCCGGGGGCACCACGTGGCGATGGCTTCCCGGGAACGTGCCGGCGGCGATCGCGCGGCGGACGTCTTCCATCAGCCGGACCAGGTAACGCACGTTGTGGATGCTCAGGAGCGTCGGGGCGAGGAACTCCTCGACGCGCACGAGGTGATGCAGGTAGCGGCGCGAGAAGCCCCCCTGACACGTCTGGCAGTCACATCCCGGGTCCAGGACCTCGGGGTCTTCCCGGAAGCGTGCGTTGCGGAGATTCAGCTTCTGCCCGTCGCCCACCCAGACGGTTCCATGCCGGGCGAGTCGGGTCGGCAGGACGCAGTCGAACATGTCGATTCCCAGGGCGACCCCCACGACGAGGTCCTCGGGAGTGCCGACTCCCATCAGGTAGCGGGGTTTGTCTTCCGGCATCCAGGGAGTGGTGGCCGAGAGGGCCGGGATCATCTTGTCCTTGGGCTCACCCACCGAGAGTCCCCCGACCGCGTAACCCGGGAAGTCGAGCGGGACGAGCGCCTCGGCCGAGCGCCGACGCAGGTCCGGATACACGTTGCCCTGGATGATCCCGAACAGGGCCTGGTCCGCGGGGCGGGCGTGGGCCTCGAGGCAACGGATGGCCCAGCGGGTCGTCCGGTCGACCGCTGCCAGTGCGGCTTCATGGCTGCTCATGCCGGGCACGCACTCGTCGAAGGCCATGATGATGTCCGCGCCCAGTGCGTTCTGGATCTCCATCGAGGTTTCCGGTCGGATCAGGTGCCGGCTCCCGTCGTGCGGGCTCTGGAACCGCACCCCGTCCTCCTTGATCGAGCGCAGGGCGGCCAGTGAAAAGGCCTGGAACCCGCCCGAGTCCGTCAACATGGCATGCGGCCAGCGCTCGAACTCGTGCAGGCCGCCGGCGCGCGCGACCACGTCGTGCCCGGGTCGCAGGTACAGGTGAAAGGCATTGGCCAGGATGAGGCGGGAACCCGTCGCTTCCACCTGGTCGGGCGTCATGGCCTTCACCGTGGCCTGGGTGCCTACGGGCATGAACACGGGTGTGAGCACCTCGGCATGGGGAGTCCGGAGGATGCCGGCTCGCGCGCGGCCGGAACGGT
>JBIIHZ010000065.1:0-8065 GCA_044235265.1 Candidatus Sericytochromatia bacterium | reverse complement strand
CGGGGGAATCGCGGTGAACTGCTCGGTGCCCATGAAACTGCCGAGGGCCATCCAGACGAAGGGCAGGGCAAAGGCCAGCGCCAGCAGCACGAGTCCCAGGGCGAGGACGCTGCGCGAGAGCATGCGAGACACCTCAGCGGCTCGCTTCCCAGGTGTTTCGCACCTGCCAGAGCGCCCAGACGAGCGTCGCGAGAGCCCCGGCGAGGCTGAGGCCGAGCGCCGCGGCGAAGCCCATGTCGAGTTGCTGGAACGCCGTCTGCCAGATCGCATATGCCCAGGTCGTCGTGCTGCCGACCGGGCCACCGGCCGTCAGCACGTGCAGGTGGTCGAACGCCTGGGCGGCCTGCAGGAGGTCCAGGATGATCGTGGTCGTGAGGGCAGGGCCGAGCAGGGGGAGCGTCACGTGCCAGAAGGTCTGCCAGGACGAGGCCCCGTCGAGCCGTGCGGCCTCGTGGACCTGTTCGGGTACGGTGGCGAGTCCGGCCAGCAGCAGGAGCATGGTCGTCCCGACGCCCTTCCAGGCGTGGACGACGATGACACTCGCGAGGGCCCAGCTCGGCTCGAGCAACCAGGGCACGGCCGTCAGGCCGAGGGCCCGTAACAGTCCGTTCAGCCCGCCCGTGCTCGCGTCCAGCAGCCAGCCCCAGACCAGGGCGATCGCCACCATCGAGGCCAGGGACGGGCTGTAGGCCAGCAGCCGCCCGAACTTGCGCCCACGTCCCGGGCCCGCGAGCCCGCACGCGAGGGCCACTCCGACCCCGATCTCGAGCGTGACGGTTCCCGCGACGTAGACCCCGGTGCGCAGGGCCGTGGCCAGCCAGGCCGGGTCCTCGAGGATCCGCCCGAGCGAGGCCAGGCCCACGAAGCGGGGCGCGCCCAGCAGATCCCAGTCATGCAGCGCGAGCCAGCCCGTACCCACGAGCGGGATCACCTGGAACAGGAAAGCCAGGGCGAGCATCGGTGCCAGCAGGGCCAGGCGAGCCCGAGACGCGGGACTCACGAGGGGTCTCCCAGGCTCTCCGCCACCCGGCGAGCAGCCTCGGGAAGGACCTCACGGGCCGCCCGTCTGCCGGACCAGAGCGGATCGAGCGCTCGCTCGAGGGCGATCGAGGTCCGGGGCCAGCTCGGGGGAAGCGCCGTCGGCCTGGCGCCTTGCAGGCTCTCGATGAACAGCGAGGCGTGGGCAGGGAGCTGACCGCGGTCGAGTTCCGCGAGCCTGCGCGAGACGTCATGCCGGGCGGGCACGATGAGGCCGGAGGCCGCGTGACGCTCGACGAGGTCCCGGCCCGTCAGGTCGCGGACGAGTTGCCAGGCCCGGTCCGGGAACCGGGTGTCGCGGGCGATCGCCCAGCCCGAGGCGTCTGCCACCCGGACTCCCCCGGGCAGCGGCCAGACGTCCCAGCGGAAAGGTGCGCGCTCGCGCAGGGAAGGGATGCTCCAGCGGCCGCTGATCCACATGCCGAGGCGTCCTTCCACGAACAGTTGCCCGGCGGGGGTGCGTCCGGCCGAGCGCTCGTCGGGGGCCACCCCCTCCTGTCGGAGCCCCTGCAGGGCCTCCAGGGTCTCGAGGGCCCCGGGATCCGCGAGCCGGGTCTCCCGGTCTCCCGGTTTCCACCAGCTCAGCCCGGCAGCCTGCAACAGCGGAAACCAGAAGATCGGTCGGGGATCGGCCGCGGCACCGAACAGGCGACGGCCGTCGGGGCCGTCGTGGGCCAGCATTCGAGCCGTCGTCAGGTACGTGGCCAGGGACCAGTCCCGGCCGGGCAGGGGGAGGCCGCGCGCCGCGAAGGCCTCGAGATTGACGTAGACCACGAGGTTCGAGACGTCCCGTGGCAGGGCGTGCAGATGGTTCTGCCAGCTGAGGGCAGCCAGGGCCGCGGGGGGGTGGGCCTCCCGGTCCAGACCCGGAAGTCGCTCCAGCGGGAGGAGGGCATCGGCCCGGGCAAAGGCGGGCAGGTACCAGCTGTTCAGGAACAGGACGTCCGGAAAGCGTCCCGCCGCGCGAAGGATGGGCAGTTTCTGGAAATAGGCGTCCGGGATGTGGATGAGCTCGACCGGGTCGTCAGGATGCGCCCGTCGACGGTCATCGAGCCAGGTTCGCAGGACGGCGATCTCCTGCAAGCTGCCCCAGGTCGCGAGTCTGAGCGCTTCCGGGCCACGCGGGGCACACGCGATGCTCAGAAGCGGGAGGAGCCAGATCACGGACCACCGGAAACGCATGGGTTCACGTTACCAGAGGCGTCATGCGAGCGGCAAGACATTCTCCGGTCAGTACAGGAAGTCCAGCCACTCGAAGACCACCCGGAAAAGCTTCTCTCCCCACGAGGAGTTGCGGTCGATCCAGGCCTGGTCGATCGGCAATCCCTGCTTCCAGTCCGGGTTGCCGATGTGATCGAGGAAATGCTTCACCGTGTTGCGGTCCGCGATCCCCACGATCGCCTCGTGGTTGGCGCTGTAGGTGCGGGCGTCCATGTTCGCCGAGCCCACGGTCATGAACCGGTCATCGATGACGAGGGTCTTCATGTGCGTGAAGGCTGCCATCGGATTGCGCTTGAGGTGCCGATTGCCGCCTCCCTGCGTGAGCCTCACCTCGATTCCCCCCGCGAGCAACTGGCTGGCCGAGGTGAGGCCTGCCTGGTAGTTGAGGTCCTTGCCTCCCTCGCCGCTGAACGGGATCAGGACCTTGATGCGCAGGTGCGGTTTTTCACGCTTGAGGGCGAGCAGGGCCTCGATCATGGTGTCGTCGGCCAGGTAGGGACTGACGACCAGGATCTCGCGTTTCGCCTCTTTGAGGGCGTCGAGATGCAGTTTCCGGATTTCTTCGAGGCCCCGGGAGGGATCCGTGACGAAGGTCTGCATCGGAACGGTCGGGCCCTGCCCGCGCGCGGCCTTCCGTGGCGTGGCCGGGGGAAGCGCCTCACCGGTGGTCCGGGTCCAGCCCTCGAGAAACCGGTCCTGGAGACGGGCAGCCTCTTCGCCCTCGATGCGAACCATGAGGTCCCGGAAGCTGTTCTGACGGGTGGCGGGGTTTCCGTAGGTTCCCTGGAACGTGGGACGCAGGTATTCATTCCCGATGTTCCGGCCACCCGTGAAGGCGACCTCGCCGTCGGCCACGAAGATCTTCCGGTGCGTGATGGGCACCAGGCTTCTGGCCGAGAGATCGATGATGCGTCGGTTGTAGATCTCGGCGCGGACCCCGTTCCGGTTCAGGTGTTCGATCAGGGTCCGGTCCTTCGTCCCGTAGTTGCTTCTCAGGCCGATCGCATCCACCAGGACCCGAGCATCGAAGGATTCCCCGCGGGTCCTCGCCTCGCGCACGCGCGCGATCAGCGCCTCGGCGACCTCGAGGCCGGCCTCGTCCGCATGCCAGATGTACGTCTCGATGAAGAAACTCTTCCTGGCCTGCCGGATCGCGGCGAGCAGAGCCGTCCGCGATTCGGACGCCCCGGGCAGGAAATCCAACCGGTTGGACAGGGTGGGCCGATCCAGCAACCTCGCTGCCGCCGTGCGGCCGAGGAGGTCCTCGTGGTTCCGGAACGGGCGGAGCAGGTTGCTGGCGCCCGGTGTGGTGGCGCGCGATCCGAACCGCCGGGCGACCGTTCTCGCTTCCTGGTTCATGAGGGACGCCAGCATGATCACGACTCCCGGAAAGACGACGACGTATCCGCTCCGATTGTCGGTCGGCTCGGGGTCATCTTGCTTCAAGGGCCGTTAAGTCGGGGTGAAGATCGGTGGACTATCCGAAGATGGGCGGTCTCGGCCGCCGCGGTGGATGGATGCTCGCCTGGAGGGCCTCGGCCTGTCGTGCCAGTTCGGGGGAGGGGGAGGCCGCCAGACAGTCTCGGAGCGCCTGCAGGGCTGCTCCGAGATCGCCCTGGGTCCGGTAGGCGATCGCCAGATGGTACAGCAGGAGCGGACGTTCGCCCGGATGGCGTTCGATGGTCCGGAGCAACAGGTCCACGGCAGCGTTCAGGTTGAAGCTGCGCTGAAGGGCGGTCGCGAGGGCGATGGGCGCATCGACCAGGTCCGGCAGCAACTGGGCGGCCGTCTGATAGGCCTCGATGGCATCACGCAGCCGCCCCGTCTGCTCGTAGATCTGGCCCAGCAACAGATAGGATGGCCCCCAGCGTTCGTGGGACAGCACGGCCAGGAGCTGAGCCTCGGCCTCGGCCAGGCGCCCCTGACTGAGCCAGAGGTGGGCCAGGTTGTGGTGGGCGTGGGTGTACTTGCGGTCCGGGCTGAGCACGATCAGCCGGTCGTACAGCTCCTCGGCCTCGGCCAGGAAGCCGCGCTCGTGGTTCAGGGAGGCCAGATTGAACAGGATGTCCCCGTCGGTGGGGGCCAGCCGGTGAGCCGTCCGGAAGGCCGAGAGGGCCTCGTCGACCTGGCCGAGGCTGTACCGGACCCGTCCCCGTTCGTGGTGCCCCTCGGCAAAGTCCGGATGGTGCTCGACCAGCAGATCGAGCTGGTCGGCCGCCTCCTGCAGCTGACCCGACTCGCGCTGGATCCGGGCCAGAGACAGGCACAGATCGCGGTCCCGGGGATCGAGGGTCCAGGCCCGGGAAAGCATCTTGCTCGCGGCGGGCAGGTTGCCGCTTTTCGCGTAGGCCTCACCCAGCTCGCGGTAGGCCCGCACGTGGGACGAGTCCTGCTGGATCACCTTCAGGAAGCATTCGATCGCCGCACGCGGCTGATCGAGGCGCTGCAGGCTCTCTCCCAGGTGATACCAGGCTTCCGCGAGCGTGCCATCGATGGCGACGGCCTGCTGGAAGCAGTGGTTGGCGTCTTTCCATTCATCGTGGGCGACATGCTCGAGACCCTGGGCCATGTACAGGGCGGCGTTCTCGAGTTCTTCCTCGAGATCCGTGCGAAAGGCCTCTGCCGAGAGATAGCGGAAGTCCGGGTCCTTGTTGAGGCATTTCAGCAGCTTCCTGGCAAGGCTTTCCGGAATGAGCGGGTTCAGGGACCTCGGATTGGTCGGCTCGGCGTACAGCAGCTTCTGGGCCATGTCTCCGGGCGTCTCGCCGGCGAAGGGGAGCTGGTTCGTGAGGGCCTTGAACAGGATGACGCCCGCGGCAAACACGTCCGTGCGTCCATCGACGGTTTTCGCGTCGATGAGCTGCTCGGGCGACATGTAGTTGAGCGTTCCGAGAAGCATCGTGCCCTGCGTGATGCCGGGCGCGAACATCTTGCGGGCCATGCCGAAGTCGATGAGCTTCAGCTGGTGCGCCGGCGAGATGAGACAGTTCATGGGCTTCACGTCCCGGTGAACGACGCCCTTCTCGTGACAGTGGGCGAGCGCCCGGCAGAGCTGGATGCCCCACTCCAGGATCTGCGGCATGGGGGAGCGGCGCCGGGATTCCATGATCTGGTGCCAGGTCTCGCCGGGCTGGTACTCCAGGACCAGGTAGTGCCGGTTCTCGTGAGAACCTTCCTTCACGGCCTTGATGATGTTCGCGTGGTCGAGCTGGAGGTGGATGTGGGCCTCGCGCTGGAAGCGCTGAACCTGCTCCTTGTACTCGAGGCCCTCGACGTCCTCGACGAGCATCTCCTTGATGGCGACGCCCTGGCGCGTCTCCATGTCCTGCGCGAACAGGATCCGGCCGGAAGCAGAGCGCGCCAGCTCGGTCATGATCTCGTAGCGATCGATCCTGTCGGGTTGCAAGCGACTCCCTCGGTTAGCTCAGACGGTTCAGCACCGCTTTCGAGACGGCCTTGAGCGTCGCGAAAACCCCCGAACCCTCCACGGCCACGGCCTCGAACGAGGGCACGCCCCGGTCGTTGAGCGCCGCCTCCAGTTCCTCGAAGGAGTTGATGTTCGGAAGGTCGCGCTTGTTGTACTGGAGCACGTAGGGAACCTGGTCGAGGGTCAGGCCGTACTCGGCCAGGTTCTCTTCCATGTTTCTCAGGCTCTCGATGTTCTCCTGCATCTTGTCGCGCTGCGAATCGCCCACGAAGACGATCCCGTCGACACCGTTCAGGATGAGCTTGCGGCTCGCATTGTACTCCACCTGGCCGGGAACGGTGTAGAGCGAGAACTTCGTCTTGAAGCCCTGCACCGAGCCCAGGTCGAGCGGCAGGAAGTCGAAGAACAGCGTTCGCTCGGTCTCGGTCGCCAGCGAGATCATCTCACCCCGGATGCCGGGCGCCAGCTGACGGAAGATGTACTCGAGGTTGGTGGTTTTCCCGCCGAGGCCGGTCCCGTAATAGACGATCTTGCAGTTGATCTCCCGGGTGGCATAGTTGATGAGTGCCATCTCGTGCTTTCTCCTAGAACAGGTCGTTGAGTTTCGGGGCGGCGGGTGTGGCTTGGCGTTGCACGGGACTCTGGTGCGACTGGTACATCTTCTGGATGTGCTGGTCGATCGCGTCCAGGGACTGCTCCAGGCGGTATTTCACGCGGCCCACCGTGATGGTGTTGGGAAACAGGACCGCGAGCACGTCGGACGTGGACAGACAGGCCATGTAGACCGATCGGGACAACCCCTGCTGGAACATGCGCTTGAAGTTCGCCTCGCCGATGTGGCTGGCGATCGCCCGCGTCGAGCCGAAGGTTCCCGTGATGAGCGCAGCCAGGGATGTCGTATCCATCGAGGCGGTGTCCCCGCAGGCGACGATGAGCTGTCCGCCCCTGTCCACGGTTAGGACGGCCAGCGCGCCGCAGTCCTGCGCGAGGTTCTGCAGGAACTGGCGGAGGATTTCGACGGCTTCCGCGCTGAGGACCAGGTGTTTACCCACCGGAGTTCCGTTCATGCGTCCTTCCTCCCGGGCGAGGGGCTCGCCGCCGTCAAGCTGAGGGCCAGACCGAGGCGCCCACCCGTCTCCAGCAGTTCGGGCGGCCAGATCTGGGACAGGTGCTCGATGAAACGTTCCTCGAACGCGCCCCCGTGCAACCGTACGGCATGTTCCAGCATGCCGCCCAGCAGGGCGCGGTACACGTCCGTGCGATTCTCCAGAGGGACCTCGTCCAGCCACTCGTCCACCAGTTCGCCCTCGCCCCAGGTGAGCGGGACTCCCTGCTGGTCGACCTCTTCACGGAAGCGGTCGTCGAATGCTTCGACCATCTTGAGGCCCGAGATCGAGGCGAAGGTCGCGTGGAGGAGTTCGAAGGCCAGCTTGAAGCCGCGTGACAGCGCCACGTCGGGAGCCGCGACCACCTGAACCCTGCCGTTCGTCCACAGGGCCAGCACCGCAGTGGCGGCCGAGATTTCCCCGGAACCGAGGGTCCTGGCGAGCTGGGACAGCGTCAAACCCGGCGTTTGCACGATGAGGCGGGTCGTTTCCTCATCCGACTCTTCGAGCGTGTCCGGTACCGCCACGAGGCGGGCGCCAGAGGTCAGCCCCGGGCATTCGCGCCGGATCCGTTTCCAGGCATCCATCCGGAGGATGCCCTCGCGGACGAGATCGGCATGGGGCGCTCCCACGGGAGGCAACGGTTCGTCGTGATCCGATCCGGAGAAGGTGAACGACCCCCCGTCCCAGTGGAACAGCGCATAGATCGCTTCCTCACCGCCCCGCTCACCGAGCCGAGCGCCTACGACAAGACCCTCGCGACAGGTCAGGATGCCGGATCGACCACGATGCGAGAGCGTGAGGGTGCCCGAGGCACGGTTGAGCTCGAGAATCTGCAAGAGATCCGCGAGGCTGAAATCCCGGAGGTTGCCTTCCGTGATCACGAGCGGTCCAGTTCCTTCCTCGCGGGCCTGCCGGCCAGTCCCGAATCGTCCATTCCCATCCCCTGTCGACCTCCTGTACCCTGATCGAGCCAGATCGTGTGAATCACCTGCCTCTGACCCTCGGCCGTGGGATGGCCGACGGTAATCCGATCCATCGCCTTCGCGCCAGGTCGGGGCGGTGACTGGATCTCATCCAGCGTCGAGGTTACCCAGAAAACCTGCTCGTCCTCCGAGGGTTGCTCGAGGGGAAGCAGCGTCGGCATCGCGTCGACCGTGGGATTCCCCTCGATCCAGCCATCCCAGAGGGTCAGCGGCTCACTGCCGCACCATGTACCCCCGTTCCCCGCGACATAACCGACGAAGGCCGGTCGTCCATTCACGGGGCCCGG